>NZ_JARAMO010000300.1:0-26190 GCF_028807275.1 Mameliella sp. AT18 | reverse complement strand
GGCACGCTGGGCATCCTGATCCCGCCGTCGATCCTGGCCATCATCTATGCGGTGGTCGCGGAACAATCGGTGGGTGAGCTGTTCATCGGCGCGGTGATCCCGGGCCTGCTGCTGTCGGGGATGTATATCCTCTACGTCACGCTGCGCTGCTACATCAACCCGGCGCTGGGGCCGGCGATCCCGGTCGAAGAGCGGGTGTCCAACAAGGAGAAACTGCAGCTGGTGGGCAAGATGGCGGCACCGATCACGCTGGTCGTGGTGGTGCTGGGCATCATCTTTTCCGGTGTGGCCACCCCGGTCGAGGCGGCCGGCATCGGCACCTTCGGCGCCTTCATCGTCGCCGCCATCCACCGCAAGCTGGACTGGCCGACGGTGCGCGAGGCCTGCACCACGACGCTGAAAGCCAGCGCGATGGTCATCTGGATCATGTTCGGCGCGACGATCTTTGTCGGGCTCTACGTCCTGGAAGGCGGGCAGCAGTTCGTGCAGGACGCGCTGGCGGCCACGGGGCTTGGCCCCTGGGGAATCCTGATCCTGATGCAGGTGTTGCTGGTGATCCTGGGGATGTTCCTGGACTGGGTCGGCATCCTGCTCTTGTGCGTGCCGATCTTTGTCCCGATCATCAAGGCGCTCGGTGCGGCCGCTTTTGGCCTCGACAGCCCCGAGGATCTGGTGCTGTGGTTCGGCGTGCTCTACCTGGTGAACATGCAGATGTCGTTCCTGTCGCCGCCCTTTGGCTATGCGCTGTTCTACCTGCGCGGGGTGGCCCCTGATCACATCCCGATGACCGACATCTTCAAGTCGGCGCTGCCGTTCCTGTTCCTGCAGATCGTCGGACTGGTCCTGTGCATGACGATACCAGAGATCATCACCTGGCTACCAAGGCTGGTCTACGGCTGACATGATGACAAGCGGCCCCGCCAGGCAGGCGGGGCCGCTTCGCTTTCCGGGGTCAGCGCGACGCGTCGGCCTCGATGGCCGCGGGCATTCCCCGATCCAGCATGACAGTCAGCCGCGTGATCACCGCATCGCGCCAGCCGGGCGCCTCCGTCAGGCGCGTGGGGACCAGGTCAGAGATCGCGGCAAGCCGGTCGTGCAGGCCCTCGGGCGTCACGGGCACGTCAGGCAGAGGGGTCAGCAGGGCGGACCGTGGGTCGCGCAGGTCATAGGCCTGGCCCGCCTCGTCGCGGCCAAGCGTGTATCGCATCCAGGCGGCGGTGGCGAAGGCGAAGGGCTCCAGCGGTTGCGCGCGATCCAGCGCGTCGCAGGCGGCGGCAAAGATGCGCTGTGGCATCTTCTCGGTCCCGTCCATCGCGATCTGGTAGGTTTCGTGTCCGAGGTGCGGGTTGGCGAACCGCGTGGCCAGGTCACCCGCGTAGGCTTGCAGGTCCACGCCGGGCAGGGGCGGCAGGGTGGCTGCAGCGGCGGCCAGGTGCCGCCGGACCAGAGCCGCCAGCGCGGGATCTCCCATCACGTCCCGGACATATCTGTGCCCGGCCAGGAAGCCGGCATAGGCCAGCATGGAATGCGCGCCGTTAAGCATCCTCAGCTTCATGTTTTCGAAGGGGCGGACATCCTCGACAAAGACCGCGCCGCCGGCCTCCCATGCTGGGCGGCCCGATGGAAACTGATCCTCGATCACCCATTGGCGAAAGCTCTCGCATTCGATGGCGCCGTGATCCTCGACACCCGTCATCTCGCGGGCCAAGGCCAGCGTGGCCTCGGTGCGGGCCGGGGTAATCCGGTCCACCATCGTCGAGGGGAAAGCGACATCGCTGGCGATATGATCGGCCAGGTCCGGGGCGGTCTGCCGGGCGAAATCGACCAGCAGTGACCGGACGAGCGTGCCGTTTTCCGGAAGGTTGTCACAGCAGAGCACGGTAAAGGGTGGCGTGCCGGCCTGCCGCCGCTGTCGCAGCGCCCAGACCAGAAGGCCCGCGACCCCTTGCGGGTCACCGGGATCGGCGAGGTCCGCGGCAATTGCCGGGTGGGTTCGGTCGATGCCGCCGGTGGCGCGGTCGATGCCATAGCCCTTTTCGGTCACTGTCAGCGAGACGATGCGCGTGGCCGGATCGCAAAGCGCGTCCAGCACCGCACGCCGGTCGGTGGACAGGCTCAGCGCGCGGTCGATGGCGCCGATGATCCGCGCCGTGCTTCCTTCGACACCGCGTTCGATGAGGGTGAACAACCCGTTCTGCGGTGTCAGTTCCGCCGCCGGTTCCAGGCTGCGCAGGCTGACGCCGGTGATGCGCCAGTCGCCGCCCGCCGCCGCCAGCGCGTCGTCGGTATAAAGCGCCTGGTGCGCCTTGTGAAATGCGCCCAGGCCGATGTGGACAATGCCCGGCCCGTGGGCGGCCGGATCGTAGCCGGGGCGGCGAACACCCTGAGCCAGTTGGTCAAGCGTGCTGAGCCGGGTCATGCCACCACCCGGGGCGACAGCGCGGCGATGATTCCGCGCAGTTCCGCCAGTCCTTTGAGCCGCCCGATCGAGGGATAGCCCGGCTGCGCCTTGCGACCGAGGTCGTCCAGGATGTCCTGCCCGTGGTCGGGGCGGAAGGGAATGGACCAGTCGGAGCGGCCCGCGGCCCTGCGGCGTGCCTCTTCCCTCAGGGCCGCCTCGACAAGGGCCACCATGTCCGTGTCGCCGCCCAGGTGTTCGGCCTCGTGGAAAGAGCCGCGCACCTCGGTTGTCTCGCGCTTGACGTTGCGCAGGTGCAGGAAATGCACCCGGTCGCCCAGCCGCTCCATCATGCCCGGCAGGTCGTTGTCGGGGCGCGCCCCGAGCGAGCCGGAACACAGCGTGATGCCGTTGGCGGGCAGGTCGACCGCCTCAATCACCGCGCGGTACTGCGCCTCGGTCGACATGATGCGCGGCAGGCCCAGCAGCGGGAAGGGCGGATCGTCCGGGTGACAGCAGAGCCTCAGACCCAGCTCCTGCGCCACCGGGGCGACCTCTGACAGGAAGTCGACCAGATGGCCGCGCAGGGTGGCTTCGCTCATGGCGGCGTATTCGGCCAGATGCGCGCGCACGTCCTCGAGCGAGAATCGCTCTGCCGCGCCGGGCAGGCCGTAGACCACGTTTCCGGCCAGTGCCTCCTTCGCCTCGTCGGTCATCGCAGCAAAGCGACGTGCGGCTGAATCTTGCAGCGCGGCGTCATAGTCTTCCCTGGCGCCGTCTCGTGCCAGGATGTGCAGGTCGAAGGCGGCGAAATCGGTCAGGTCGAACCGCATGCAGGTGGCGCCGCTGGGCAGCCGCCAGGCCAGGTCCGTGCGCGTCCAGTCCAGCACCGGCATGAAGTTGTAGCAGATCACTTCCAGCCCGGAGGCAGCCAGATTGTGCAGGCTTTCCTTGTAGTTGGCGATGTGCTGTCGCCAGTCGCCCTGCTGCTTCTTGATGTCCTCGGAAACCGGCAGGCTTTCCACCACGGCCCAGTCCAGTCCCGAGGGGCTGCCATCGGAAAGGCGTGCGATCTCTGCCTGTCGCTTCGCGATCTCGTCGCGGCTCCAGACGGTGCCGGTGGGGACGTGGTGCAGGGCCGACACGATGCCTTCGGCCCCCGCCTGCGCCACGTCATCGGTTGTCACAAGGTCCTTGGGACCAAACCAGCGCCAGGTCTGCTTCATGGTGTCCTCCCGCTTTGAAGTCTTGCCGTTCTCTATCACCCTGCGTGATTGCTGACTAGTATGGAAGTATGGTAGCTAGCGAGCGGGAGGACGGCGAATCATGAATGCCGAGGGCAGCGGAACTTGGGAACTCGATCCGGCTTTGCCGATTTCGCGGCAAATCCTGCGGATTCTGCGTGAACGGATCATCCACAACGATCTGAAGCCCGGCGACAGGCTGTCCGAGTCCGAAGTGGCCCGCACCTATGACGTCAGCCGCCAACCCGTGCGCGAGGCCTTTATTCGCCTCGCCGATCTCGGGCTGTTGGCCGTCCTGCCGCAACGGGGCACCATCGTGAGCCGCATCGGCTATTCCGCGGTGCTGGACGCGCGCTTTCTGCGCGAGGCGATCGAGGCGGACATCGCCAAGATCCTCGCTCGCGCGCCAGACCCGGCGGTCATTGCAGAACTGCGCGGGCAACTGATCCGGCAGGAAGAGGCCGAGGGCGGCGACCCCAACGACTTCATCGACCTCGACGACCTGTTCCATCGCACCCTGGCCGAAGCGGCCGGGAAGGGCGGGGCCTGGAAACAGATCGAGGGCCTGAAGGCCCAGATGGACAGGGTCCGTTTCCTGTCTTTGGGTCATTTCCCGCTGCGCAAGCTGATCGCGCAGCATCGTGACATCGTGGACCAGATCGAATGCGGCGCCATCACCGGCGCCAATTCGGCGGTCCGACATCACCTGCGTGAGGTCCTCAGTGATCTCCCGCAGATCGTGGCGGCCAATGCCGCCTATTTCGAATTGCCGGACGGCGCCTTGCCGCAACCGGTGAATGCCCCCATCCAAGGAGGAGAACAGGGATGACTTTTGGTTTCAGGATGACCGCAATCGCCGCAGCCGTGGCGGCAATGGTCGCCGCGCCGGTCGCGGCGCAAGAGATGACGCTCAAGCTGGGTCACCTCGCCAACGAGGACAACTCATGGCACAAGGCCAGCGTCAAGTTCGGCGAGGAACTGTCGGCGCTGACCGATGGCCGCATCGCGGTCGAGGTGTTCCCGAACGAGTCGCTGGGCAAGGAAATCGACCTGATCAACGGCATGCAGCTGGGCACGGTCGACATGACCATCACCGGCGAAAGCCTGCAGAACTGGGCGCCGATGGCGGCCCTGCTGGCGGTTCCCTATGCGTTCCAGACCATCGAGGACATGGATGCCTTTGCCGCCGGTCCGGTGGGTGACGACATCAAGGCGCAGATCGTCGACAAGGTGCAGATCCGCCCGATCGCCTATTTCGCCCGTGGCGCGCGCGACCTGACCTCGAACCGTGCGATCACCACGCCCGCCGACCTGAACGGCCTCAAGATGCGCGTGCCGAATGTGCCGCTGTTTGTGGACGTCTGGAAGGCGCTGGGCGCCAATCCCGGCCCGATGGCCTTCTCCGAGGTCTTCACCTCGCTGCAGAACGGCACCATCGAAGCGCAGGAAAACCCGCTGGCGCTGATCCGCTCGGCCTCTTTCTACGAGGTGCAGAGCCACGTCAACCTGACCGACCACGTCCGGTCCTGGATCTACCTGACCATCGCGGAAACCACCTGGGCCAAGCTGTCGGATGCCGACAAGGATGCCGTCATGGAAGCCGCCAAGCGCGCGCAGGCCTACGAGCGTGAGCTGTTCGAGCAGAGCCTGGCCGACGACCGCGCCTTCCTGGAATCGCAGGGCATGACCTTTGTCGACGTCGACGCGGCAGCCTTCCAGGCGGCGGCCAAGGATGCGGTCCTGGCCAACGTCAACGACGAGATCAAGCCGATCGTCGAAGAGCTTTTCGCGCAATAAGATCCGCGCGTTCGCATGAAAACCTGGCCGGTGCCGCGAGTCCGTGGCGCCGGCCTGATTGACAGGGGGAACACGGTGAAACACGTTGATCGCTTTATCGGGGCCGTTGTCCTGCTTGCGCGGATCGGGGCGGGCCTGGGCTTTGCGGTGCTGATGGGGGCCGTGCTGGTCCAGGTCATCGGGCGGCTGGCGGGCACCTCGCCGGTCTGGACCGAGGAACTGACCCGCTACGCGCTGCTGTACATGGTGGCCTTTGGCGCCGGGGCCGCGATGCGGTCGGGCGACCTGGTGAACGTGGATGTCATCAGCGAAGCGCTGCCCGCGCCGCTGCCGTGGCTCCTGCGCCTCTTGGCGGCACTGGCCACCGCCGGGCTGGCCATCTTCCTTCTGTCGCACGCCTGGCGCTACGTCTCCATCGGCAAGATGCAGACCTCTCCCGCGCTGGGAATCCGCATGGACTATGTCCATTTCACCGTCTGGCTGATGCTGGTCGGACTGGCCGGCTTTGCCGTGCTGCGCGTCATCGGCATGCTGTCCGGCACCGAAGACGGCAAGCCCCACCGTCCCGAGGAGGAGTGATCCGTGGACGTTGCAATCCTCTTCTCGGTCTTCGTGGCCGGTCTTGCCCTGGGCATTCCCGTCGCGATTACCCTTGGCCTGTCGTCGCTGGCATACCTTCTGTTTGCGGGGATGCCCCCCGTGGTCATGCCGCAAAAGATGTACGCGGGCATGGATGTCTTTGTCCTGCTGTCGATCCCGGGGTTCATCCTGGCAGGCAACCTGATGAACCAGGGCGGGATCACCCAACGGATCATCCGCTTTGCCAATGCCATCGTGGGATGGATCAGGGGCGGGCTAGGGCTGACAAACATCTCGGCCTCGATGCTGTTCGGCGGCATCACCGGGACGGCAGTGGCCGATGCGGCCAGCCTTGGCGGCGTGCTCATCCCGGGCATGAAGAAGGCGGGCTACCCTGCTGATTTCTCGGCCGCTGTCACTGCGGCCTCGTCCACGGTCGGCCCGATCATCCCGCCGTCTGTGCCGATGATCATCGTCGGCGCGCTGTCGGGGATTTCCGTGGGCAAGATGTTCCTTGCGGGCGCCATCCCAGGCATCCTGATGGGCGTCGCCATGATGGTGACCTGCTACATCATCTCTGTACGGCGCGGCTATCCGCACCAGCCCTGGCAGGGCTGGGGAGAGGTTGCGCGCAGCTTCGGCGGGGCGATCTGGGCCATCGCCATGACCTTCCTGATCATCTACGGGCTGCTGTCCGGCTATGCGACGCCAACCGAAACCGCGGTCGTCGCCTCTGTCTATGCCTTCATCGTCGGCGCCTTCATCTACCGCGAGCTGCCGTTGCGAAAGGTCCCGGGCATCATCGCGGACAGCGCGGTTTCCGCGGCGGGCATCCTCGCATTGGTGGGCTTTGCCAATGTCTTTGGCTGGATCCTCGTGTCCGAACGCATCCCGCAGGCCATCGCGGATTCCGTCCTGTCCGTGACCGAGAACAGGCTGCTGGTGATCCTGCTGATCAACATCCTGCTGCTGTTCGTCGGCATGTTCATGGAGACCATCGCGGCACTCATCATCCTCTTCGTGCCGCTTCTGTCGCTGTCGAACGCGGTGGGCATCGACCCGCTGCATTTCGCCACCTTCGCGGTGCTGAACCTGATGATCGGGCTGACCACGCCGCCGGTGGGGGTCTGCCTCTTTGTCTGCGCCAATATCGCACGGCTGCCGCTGGCGCCGGTGGTCCGCGCGATCCTGCCTTTCCTTCTGACCAACATCCTGGTGCTGTTGGCGGTGTCCTTCTTTCCGCCGCTGGCCACCTGGCTGCCATCCGTCCTGACCAACTGAGGAGGACCGACATGCAAACCCGAGTCTGCCGTCTTTACGGCGCCAACGACCTGCGTATCGAAACCGAGGAGGTCGCCGCACCGGGGCCGGGACAGGTGCTTGTCGCCGTCGCCGCGGGCGGGATCTGCGGGTCGGACATGCACTACCTCTCGGACGGCGGCATCGGCACTATCCGCGTGCGCGAGCCGATCATCCTGGGGCACGAGGCCTCGGGCCGCGTCGTGGCGGTGGGCGAGGGTGTGTCGCATGTCTCGCCGGGCGATCCGGTGGCCCTGAACCCCAGCCGTCCCTGCGGCGCGTGCGCGTATTGCGCCGAGGGCCTGCCGATGCATTGCCTGAACATGCGGTTCAACGGGTCTGCCATCCGCCTGCCACATGAACAGGGTCTGTTCCGCGACCGGATCGTTGTGGAGGCCGCGCAGTGCATCCCCTTGCCCGAGGGCGCCGATCTGGGCGCCGTGGCCTGTGCCGAGCCGCTGGCGGTTTGCCTGCACGCGGCGCATATGGCCGGGAAGATCGCCGGCAAACGCGTGCTAGTCACCGGGGCCGGCCCGATCGGGGCGCTTTGCGTGGCCATCGCCGCCTGCGAAGGCGCGTCGGAAATCGTCGTCACCGACCTTCAGGACGCAACGCTGGAAGTCGCGCGCGCAATGGGCGCGACCCGTACGATCAACGTCGCCAAGGACCCCGACGCGATGGAGGCCTATGCCGCCGAAAAGGGGCATTTCCACACCGTGTTCGAATGCTCCGCCGCCGCGCCTGCGATCCGGTCTGCCATCGCGACCCTGCGCCCGCGCGGTGTCCTGGTTCAGGTCGGCGTCGTCGGCGATACGCCGATGCCGATCAATGCGCTGGTTGCCAAGGAAATCCGCGTCCAGGGCACGCACCGCTTCCACGAGGAATTTGCCGAGGCCGTCCGGGCCATCACATCGGGCAGCATCGACGTCGCGCCCTTCGTCACCGCGCGCTTTCCGCTGGAACAGGCCGCGCAGGCCTTTGCCGTCGCTGCAGATCGGACGAAATCGGTCAAGGTGCACCTGACCTTCGAGGCTGCCTGATGCAGAGATTTGCCCGTGACGACCTGTTCGACCTGGCCCATAGCCTGCTGACAGGCGGCGGCCTTGCCCCCGAGAAGGCGCGTGTGGTTGCCGATCTGCTGATCCGGACCGATGAGCTTGGGGTCACGACACACGGGATCTCGATGGTGTCCTATTACCTGCCGGAGCTGGCCTCTGGCCGGATGACCTCGGACGGGAGGCACGAGGTCGTCACAGATCGCGGCGCGACACAGGTCTGGGACGGCAACTACCTGCCCGGTCACTGGGTCATGACACATGCGCTGGACTCGGCGATGGCCCGCGCCCGCGACACCGGCATCGCCGCCATCGCAATCCGGCGCAGCCATCACATCGGCTGCCTGTCGACGCTGACCCGTATCGCTGCCTTGCAGGGGCAAATCTGCTATATCGCCACTTCCGACCCTTCCGGCCAATGGGTCGCGCCCTTTGGCGGGGTCGAGCCGCTGCTGACGCCGAATCCCTGGGCCATCGGTTATCCGGGCGGCGATCACCCGGTGTTGATCGACACCTGTGCCTCGATCACCACGGTGTCCAAGGTGCGCGAGCACATCAACAGTGGCACGCAATTTGCCCATCCGTGGATGCTGGACGCCGAGGGGAATGCGACCACGGACCCGAACGTGGTCAATGCCAACCCCAAGGGGTCGATCCTGCCGGTCGGGGGCATGGATCACGGCCACAAGGGCTTTGCCATGAGCCTGATGGTCGAGATGCTGACCCAGGGCCTTTCCGGGCATGGACGGGTCGAGGCGCCGGACCGCTGGGGAGCGAATGTCTTTCTGCAGGTCATGGACCCGGCGGCCTTTGCCGGGGCAGGGGCCTTCGAGGCGCAGGTGGATCATCTCAACGCCGCCTGCCGCGACAGCACGCCGATCCCGGGGCGCGGGCCGGTGCGCATTCCGGGCGACCGTGCCGCAAGCGCGATTGCGGCGGCGGAAACGCAGGGCATTGCCCTGCCGGACGAGGTGCTGACCCGAATCCGCGACTGTGCCAAAGCGTCGGGCCTTGCCTTCCCCGCAACTCTGCCCTGAGATGGCAAAGACATCGGAAACCGATGAAAAACTAGGCATCTGCACGCCACAGGGCAATTGCGGGGCCGGGGGATATCAAGACCTGTTTCCCCGTAAAATCACGGTTATGCTATCCATGTTTGACAAAGTCATTGCATGGAGCCTGACCCGTGACGTCACAGAATGCCGCCAGCCCGTCGACCCGTTCCGGCCCGGGACTGCCCCGCCGAGCGATCATCGGGGCGGTGCTGGTCGCCGCGGCCCTGGGCGGCGCCGCGGCGCTTGGCATCGCCGGCGCGGCGTTGAGACCGGCCAGCGAGGACTATGTCTTCAGCCGCGGAACCGGCTTTGCCACGGGCGAGGAGGCGCGCCTGAAAGCGCAGCTTTCTCAGCTTGCCGCAGATGATCGCATCGTCATCCGGATCACTGGCCACAGCGGCACCCAGGGGGACGAGGCCGCCAACCTGAGGCTTTCCGAAGAACGCGCCGAGACTGCACGGCAGGTGGCGCTGGACGCCGGCTTCCCGCTTCGCCGCATCGACTGGGCCGGGGGCGTCGGCGGTGGCGATCCGTTGCCGCGCGAGGACGGCATGGGGGATCGCGCCTATCAGTCCAGCCTGGCCCGGGTGACGTTGACGTGGCAGGTGCGGCCATGACCATGCACGACCGGGTCTTCAGCGGGGACAGCCTGTCGGCGCGAACACCGGTCCTGCCGATGCTGCTGGTGCTGGTGGTGGTGCTGCTGGCGGGGCTGGCCTACCTGGCCTTCGTGCGCTTGCCGCTGTGGTTTCCGGGCGCCCATGTCGTTATTGCGGTGGTGCTGGGCCTGGCCCTGACGCTGGGGGCGCTGATGTTGTTGCCCGCGCGCATGTTGCATTCCGAGGCGGCGCTGTTGTCGCATGCCTTCGACCAGTTGCACGGCGCCCAGTCCGGACGCCATGCCACCGCGCTGGCCACGGTGATCGAAACCCATGACCGTGCCCGCCGTATCCGCCGCATCGTGCCGGGCACGCAAGAGGACATCGCCGCGCTGCTGACCCGGACCGCCGACAGGTTCGACGCCCTGGCGCGCAGCTTGTTCTACGCGCCGGGCGAACTGCCGCGCGTGCAGGCGGTTCTGGCTCGGTCCGACCTGGTGGTCGAGGCCATCGAGACCCACGGTGCCCTGCGGGCCCGCACGGGCGGCGACGGCAAGGATGTCGAGGCCAGCCGCACGCACCTGCGCACCAGCATCCAGAGCCTGCACGACGCGCTGGACGGGCTGGAGGCACGGGCGATCACGTCTTTGCTTGAAAAGGTCGAAGTGGCATCATCGACCGCAGAGACCCTGCTGCGCCGCTGAGATGGCGTTGAATTTCCGGGGCCAAGTCCCCGACAACGACGAAGGACTTGTTATGAAGAAACTCATTCGATCCCTTTGCGCAGTGCTGGCTCTTGCGGTCAGCGGATTGCCCGCTCTGGCCGAGACCGGCGATCCGCTGGCCCAGGTCGTCACCAGCCCGGTGCGCGACTGTTCCGGCGGAACCACCCAGAAGATGCCCCTGATCGCCTGGGGGGCGGATGGCGTCGTCGTCCATGCCAACGGCAATTCCCTGTCCCCGCGCGGCGGATTGCTGCAGGACGCGGGATGGGAGCTGACCCTGTCGGTCAAGGACAGGTTCGCGGGCCAGGTCGAGGACTACCTGGCCTGTGACACTCCGTTCCTGCGCGGCACGCTGGGTATGTTGATGGCCGCCGCCCCGGTGACAGAGGCCGACCCCAGGACCGAACAGATCGTGTTCTTCAAGCACAGCTGGTCGGCCGGTGATGGGATCGTCGCGGGGGAGGGTATCCGCCGCCCCGCCGATCTGGCGGGCAAACGCATCGCCATCCAGGCCTACGGACCTCATGTCGATTTCGTGGGCCGGGTGCTGTCGGACGCAGGCCTCAGCTTTGACGATGTGACCGTGGTCTGGGCCGAGGCGCTGACCGGCGATGGCGACACGCCTGCCAATCTCTTTGCCGACGGCAAGGCCGATGCGGCGGCGGTGATCCTGCCCGATGCGCGTTTCCTGACTTCGGGCGGGGCCGTGGGCACCGGGGCCGAGGGGTCGGTCAAGGGATCGACGATCCTGATCTCGACACTGGAGGCCACCTCGGTGGTGTCCGACTACATCGCTGTGCGGGCGGACTACTTCGACGCCCATAGGGACGAGATCGCCCAGTTGGTCAACGCGCTGTTCCGAGCCGAAGAGCAGATGCGCGCCTTCATGGCCGAGGCAGGCAATCCCGACCGTGCCCAGATGGCGCAGCTGATGGCGGACGAGTTCCTGGGCGGGCTGCCGCAGGAAGAGGGCGTGTTCCTCTGGATGGACGCGATCACCGACGGCTGGTCGGGCAACGCCCGCCATTTCGCCGACCCGGCGGACCTGCGGCGCTTCGACGTGCTCAGCCAGGAGGTTGCCACGGCGTTGCGCGGCGCAGGCATGATCGACTTTCCGCATGAGCTTGCCACGGCGGAGTGGGATTACACCACGCTGACCGACGGGCTGAAGAACCTCGACGACCGCCAGGTTGCTGCCTTCAACCCGGAAAAGGCGGCGCAGGCCGTCAACCGCCTGCGCCGTACCGGCCAGCTGGACGCCAATACCAAGATCGACTTCCAGGTCTACTTCGAGCCGGACACGCCGGATTTCCCCGCCGATCTCTACGCCGAGGATTTCGCCGAGATCCTGCGCCTGGCCTCGACCTACTCGGGCGCGATCATCACCGTCGAAGGCCATGCCGACCCGCTGCATTTCCTGCGGCGGCAAAAGGACGGCGCCGCCAAGTCGGAACTGCGGGGCATCCGCACCTCGACGCAGAACCTGTCGTTGCAGCGGGCCATCGCCGTGGTCGACGCGCTGGAAACCTACGCCGAGGACAATGGCATCCGGCTGATCCGCGACCAGTTCATCGTCGACGGCGTCGGCATTTCCGCCCCCAAGTTCAACCCGCCCACCACCGAGGCGGAGTGGCGGCAGAACATGCGCGTCGTTTTCCGGGTGCTGACGGCCCAGGCCGAAGCCACCACCTTCGATCCGCTATGACACGGGGGATGGTGACATGAGCAAGGCAAAAATCGTCCTCCTGGCCGTGGCCGGCGTCGTGGCCGCAAGCGGCTTTGTCTTCTACAACACGGTGTCGGAGCCGCCCGCCTACGCGCCCTCGACCGACATGGGCACGGTGGACTGGGAGGCGCTGGCCGCCTGGCCGCCGCTGATCGAGGTGCCGGACGTCGAGACGATGCCGGACCCGGACCGGATCTTTACCATGATCGTGCTGGACGATTCCGGCTCCATGGGGTCCGACCTGGAACAGGCCAAGGCCGCGGTGCTGCAGGCGGTGCGCATGATGGACCCCAACGACAGGGTCGGTGTCCTGGCGCTGAACGCCGGGTTGGTCCTGCCGTTCGAGACGGTCGAGGATGCCGCCGACATCCTGCCGGGCAGGCTGTCTCCGCTGCGCTCGACCGGCTCGACCCCGCTGGGGCCGGCGCTGTCGGCGGCGCGTGACCTGCTGTCCGAAGAGGCGGCGCGCTCGCGGTCTTTTGGCACCTACAGGATCATCGTCACCACCGATGGCGCAGCGGACGATCCCGATCTGCTGGTGCGCGAGGTGATCGAGACGGTGAACAAGACGCCGGTGCAGGTGGCCACAATCGGCATCGGTATCGGGCGGCGCCATGTCCTGAACGCCGAAGGCCACACCAGCTATGTCGCGGTGGACGATGTGGGAAAGCTGGCAGAGGCGCTGCAGGCTGCCGTGGCCGAAAACGCCAGTTTCGATCCGATCACCGCCTTCGAGGGGGATAACTAGGGCATGGGCCGCGCGCTGCTGCAATGGGACGAATGGAGCCCGGGACTGGACACCGACGACATGACCCTGGCCGAGGTGCTGGCAACCATGCCCGCCGCCGAGGCCGAGGACGTGCCCGAGATCATCCGGAAATACGAGAACCCCGAAAGCCCCGACGCGCTGCCTGGCGCCATCAGCCTTGAAAGGCATGACTGCATCCACGTCCTGCTGGGCCGTGGCCTGCACGTTCAGGACGAGGCGTTTATCATCGGGGCGACGATGGGCGCGGCCTCGGACATCACGGATGAGGCGGTCGATACCTTCATCCACGTCTCGACCACGCTGTATCCCAAGGTCTGGCAATTCAGCCCCGAGCACATCCCCAGCTTTCGGCTGGGGGTGGGCTATTCCATCGACAACCTGCCGAACCGGGATCTGCACCTTGTCCCGCTGGAGGAAGAGCCCTGGCAGTCGATGACCGTGCGTGAGGTCCGCAAGCATTTCGGCATCGTCAAGGAAGAGCTGCGCGCCTATTTCCGCAAGGCGGAACTGCTGGTGCCGGGCACGCGTGCCTCGCGGCGGCTGGATACCTCGGCCCACAGGCACGACCAGTCCTTGAATTACCGTGACGGCGGCGACTGACGCTCAGGCCGGTTCAGCCTGCATCAACCGGCAGTCCAGTTTGGGCGTGACCCGCGGCCCGGCGGCGCGCGCCATCGCCCAGGCGAGGGCCAGGTTGCTGCCAAAGACCGGCAGGCCCAACTCCTGTTCCAGCGGTCCGATCACGTCCAGCGTGCGCAGGTTGGTGCAGGACAGGAATATCCCGTCTATGTCCCCGTGTCGGGCGACCTCGCGCGCGGCGGCCTTGACGCTGTTGCCGGAGATGCGCGCGACGTTGGCCTCGATTGCCTCACCGAAATGCACGGCGCGGGCGATTTCTGTTCCGTCACCGGCCAAGGCATCGCAGACGGGCTGCGCCACGTCCGGGCGATAGGGCGAGACCAGCCCCAGACGGCGGATGCCCAGGTGACGGCAGGCGGCGCGTGCGGCGCTCAGCGGGTTGCAGACCGCGCCAGTCCGGCAGGCGCTCTCGACCAGCTCCGTCACCCGGTCTGCGCCAATCATCGTGGTGCCCGAGGTGCAGCCATATCCCACGGCGGAAAACTGTGCGGCAGGGGGCAAGAGCGCGGTCACGCGCGGCAGGTCCGCCTCCATCCGGCCCAGCGTCTCGGGCGTGGCCTCGGCCCCCGAGGGGATGCGCGTCATATAAAGGGCCACGTCCGGACCCGGAAAGATGCGGCGGAAATCACCTTCGATGGTTTCGTCCACATGCAAGACGATCAGGCCCAGGGTGACCCTTTCCGGCGTGTCGAGGTCAAAGGGAAAGCCGCTCAAATCTCGATCTCCGGCAGGTCGAAGGGCGCGCGTTCCGTCAACAGCTCCGGTCCGTCGGCACGCAGCACGATATCCTCTTCGTGGACAAGGATCCGGCCCGGCGCGATCTCGACCGAGGGTTCCAGCGTCAGCACCATGTTCTCGTGCAGCAGGGTCGTGTCCCGATCGGTGAAAGAGGGCCATTCCGTCAACGTGAGGCCCAGCCCATGCCCCAGCCGCCCGCCGCCGGGTGTCGCGCCGCGTTCAGAGAGGGCGCAGGTCAGCAGCCGGTGTGCATCCCGAGCCGTCATGCCGGGGCGCAGGCGGTTCAGGGCGACCTCTGTCGCCTCGTACAGCGCGGTTTGCGCGCGGCGGGTGTCGTCATCGGGCGGTCCGATGCTGAAATTCCGGTCGAAGTCGCAGAAATAGCCGTTCTTTACCGCGCCCGTGTCCAGCATCAGCACGTCGCCGCGCCGGACCGGGACGGGCAGGGCCGGCGAGATCACGTCGCCATAGCCGCCCGGACCGGCACCGCCCGCCGTGTAACTGACCCAGTCGGCCCCGGCCTCCAGCAAGGCGCCCTGGAAGCTCCGGAAAATCGCATCCAGAGTGCGCTCGGCGGCGACGATGGCGGGCACGGCGTCAAAGGCGCGCGTGGCAAGGGTACAGGTCTCGCGGATGGCGGTGATTTCCAGTTCGGACTTGATCTCTCGGACGCGCTGCACCGTATCGGTGGCATCGGAAAAGGCACGGGGGGCAAGGGCGGCGGTCAGGCGGCGATAGTCGGCCAGCGGCATCCGCAGGCTGGTTTCCAACCCCATCGGCAGGCCGATCCGGCCCCGTTCGGGGACCAGCGCGGCCAGCGTCTCGGTCAAGAGGCCGATGCCGTCGTCCACCGGGTCCGGGGCCGGCCAGGTGCGGACCTCGCCCACGTGGCACTGGCCCATCAGGTGGGTCCCGATCTCGGGGATCACCGCGACGGGGTCTCCCTTGGCGGGCAGCATGATGAACCAGGGCCGGGCCGGGCTTTCCCAGAAGCGGGTCAGGAATCCGGTCAGGTAGAAGACATCCGCCGGGCCGGTCAGCAAGAGCGCATCCTCGCCCGCCTCTGCCATGCGGGCCTGCAGCGCGGCCCAGCGGCGGCGGTATTCGCCTGCACCGAAACCGGGGCGCCCGTCAGCCATCCTCGGGGCCTTCGCTGAGCACCGCCAGCACCCGCGCCTCTGTCCCGATCCCCGGCAGTCCCGCAATCAGCGCGGCCAGTCCCGCCCCGCCCGACGGCGTGGTGGCCAGCCCGTGCCGGGCCAGCGTGGCGACGCCATCCTGCGCCTCGGCTTCGGTGAGGGTCGCAAAGCTGTCCGCGTCCCGCGACAGCCCGGCCAAGGCGATCATCGAAGGTGTCTTGCAGTCAAGGCGCCCCATGCAGGACACCGGGCCCGGCGCGGTCACGGCATGGCCCGCACGGATGCTGTCCCGCAGGGCAGGGGCGGCATCCGGTTCCACCACGACGATCTGCGGGGCATCGCCCCAGGCGGCGCGGAAATGTGCGGCAAGGGCTGCGGCCATGCCGCCGACGCCGGCCTGAAGCAGGATATGCGTGGGCGGTTCCGGCATCTGCTCGACGGACTCGGCGGCCAGTTGCAGGTAGCCCTCCATGACCGCCAGCGGGGCATCGGTATAGCCCTCCCAGGAACTGTCGGACAGCAGGGTCCAGCCCTTGTCGGCGGCGGCCTGTTCGGCGGCGGCCATGCTGTCCTCGTAGGTGGCGCCCGCCCGCACGACCTCGGCCCCCTTGGCGCGCAGCCGGTCGGCAAAGGCCTCTGGCACCGTGTCGGCCAGGTAGATCACCGCGCGGGCGCCAAAAACGGCGGCCCCGGCGGCCACCGACAGACCGTGGTTGCCCGCGCTGGCCGCGACATAGGTGCGTCCCGCGGCCGAGGGTGGATCGCCCCCCGCAGCGCAGGCGTCCCGCGCGATGGCATAGGCCGCACCAAGCGCCTTGAAGCTGCCAAGCCCCATGCGTCCGCTCTCATCCTTGATGTGCAACCCCGCGACAGCGCAGGCAGAGGCCAGGTCCGGCGCATCGCGCAGGGGCGTGGGCGCATGCTTCGGGCAGCGTGCCAGCAGGGCCGAGACGGGCGCCGGATCGGAGGCGGGCAGGGGCCAGTCCTGCAATATCCCCTGGCCCTTGAACGGGTTTGGCTCGATCTCTGGCACGTCGTTGACCTCCGGCACGATTTCGCAATCCAGCCGAGCCTAGGCGCATTCCCCCGAGCGCGCAATCGCGGCGGGGCAGCTTGTCAGGTGCCGGGCGCCGGGTCCGAAAAATGGTCGGGAAAACGGGCACGCAGCACGTCCAGGCGGCTGATCGTGCCGGAAAGATGGCTGCGCATGGCCTCTGTCGCGGCCTCGGCATCGCCGGCCTCGATCCCGGCCAAGATGCGTTTGTGATGGTCCACGATGTCGGCCATCTTGCCCTCGGACGGCAGGTCCAGCCGCTGGCAGCGCAGCAGGTGCCCCATGCGCCGGACCAGCATCTGCTGGAGGTTGGTCATGCCGACCCCGGCAAAAAGTGTCCGGTGAAAGGCACGGTCCAGTTCGTTGAACATGCCCATCTGCTCGGTGTCGCCGACAAGGGTTTCCTGCATCCGCACGATGGCGCGGGCGCGGGCCAGGATGGTTGGCTGAGGCGCCAGCGCAAGGCGGCGCACCACCTCGGTTTCGACAGCGATCCGGAGAAACTGCGTCTCGTACAGCTGGTCGACGTCGATCCGATTCACGACGGTGCCCGATTGCGGCATGATCCGCAGCAACCCGTCTTCTTCCAGTCGCTGCATCGCCTCGCGCACGGGGGTCAGGCTGACGCCATATTCCTGCGCCAGCGCATTGCGCGAGAGCGAGGTGCCGGGTGGGTAGTCCAGCGACACGATCTTGCCCCGCAGCGCGTCGTAGACCGTCCCCGCCGCCGAGGTCGGGGCGGTTTTCGCCGTGTCGCCAAAGCTTTGTTCTATCGAGGACATCGTCGGACCACTCCCTGCGCCCAGCCTGCGGATGACGAGGATCTAGGAGGGTGGGCAATGGTATTCAATCAAGATTGACGCTCTGGATCAACTAATATATTAGTTCGCTTAGCTGCTGATGAAGTCACGTGAGGGAGCGTGGCGCGCAGCGCAGAACGGGAGGAACCTATGAAATTCGAGATGCTCAAGACGCTGTCCAGGGCAGGGGTCGTGGCGGTCGCAGCCCTGGCAACTGCCAGCGCGGCCAGCGCCGCGGATCGTGTGCTGAAGATCCAGACCTCGTCCAACGCCAGCCATGCCTCGCTGGCCTACCTGAACGAGGAATGGGTGCCCAAGCTGGAGGCCATGACCGGCGGAACGCTGACCGTCGAGCTGCTGCCGATCAACGCGGTCGTGCCGCGCCGCGAAACCCCCGAGGCCATCGGTGTCGGCATCCTCGACGGCGACCTGACCTCGATCAACTATTTCGCCGGCGTCGACCCCGCCTTTGCCCTGATGGGCGACCTGATCGCCGGGTACGATTCCGCCGACCAGATCCAGGCCTTCTGCGCCCAGGGCGGCGGCAAGGAAATGCTGCAAAAGCTCTTTGATGCGCATTACCCGGGTGTCCACGTGGTCGGCTGCGGGGCCTATGCGCGCGAGGCCTTCGTCTCCAAGGTGCCGGTGCGCGGCGTGGCAGACCTGGCGGGCCTGAAGATCCGCTCTCCCGAGGGGCTGGCCGCCGACGTGTTCAAGCGGGCAGGGGCCGCGCCGGTCTCGATGGCCGGGTCGGAAACCTACGGCGCGCTTGAAAAAGGCGTGATCGACGCCGCCGACAACTCGGCCTATGCCAACAACGATGCCAACGGCATGCACAAGATCGCCAAGTACCCGATCTACCCCGGCATCCACTCTACCCCGATCCTGCAGTTCACTGTCTCCGAGGCGGTCTGGGAAGAGCTGACCGAGGCCGAGCGGGTCGCGCTCGAGACCTGGTATCTCGCTGCCTACAACGGCCTGCGCCAGCACTTCGACCGTCTCGACCGCCAGCTTGTCGCCCGCGACAAGGCCGAGGGTGAGATCACCGTCATCGACTGGCCGCAGGAAGAGCGCGACAAGTTCCGCAAGATCGCCCAGGAAGCCTGGGAAGACTTTGCCGCCGGATCTGACCTGGCCAAGGAAGTCTACGACGCGCATGTCGCCTTCATGAAAGAAGCCGGCCTGCTCTGAGGCCCGCCGCGAGTGACATCGGCACGCCCGCCAGCCGCGGGCGTGCCACGCCGCGACAAGACACCGGACCAAGACCCCAACCGACGCGCCACAAGACCGCCCCGTGACACGGGGACGGCCGGGATAGGAACATCGAGCGATGACGCGCAACCTAGACGACGCCCTGGACCAGACCGAGATCGAGATCGGCGCCCAGGACCCGCTGCACGACGAGGCGGACCTGCCGCGGTCGCAATACACGGTGGTCGAACATACCAGCCATATCACCGGCATCGCCATTTCCACCTTCTACATGGTCGCGGCCCTTGCCACGCTCTGGGAGGTGTTTTCCCGCTACGTCCTGCACGCGCCGACCTATTGGGCCTTTGAAACGGTCATGACCATCGTCGCCGCCGCCTGGATGCTGTCGGCTGGCTACGTCACCATGAAACAGCGCCATATCGCGATCACGGTGATCCACAACATGGCCAGCAAGGCGCAGCGCTGGTGGCTGGAACTGTTTGCGATGATCATCGGGGTCATCGCGCTTTACATGCTGCTGAGCGATGCCTCGATCCGGGCCTATGACAGCGTTGGACGGATCGAGAAATCGGGCTCTGCCTTCAACTCGCCCATGCCGATGATGATGAAGAGCCTGATGGTGATCGGCGGGTTCATGTATCTCGCGCAGCTGATGATGAACCTGCACCGGCACCTGACCAGCCCGACTGCAAGAATGCTGGTCAAGATCGCGGGCGCCTACTTTGTCCTCTATTTCGTCTCTGCCTTCCTGGCGCATGTGCTGGATGTTCAGATCGCGGTGATGTTCTCGGACTTCATTTCGGGCCTCGGCAAGGCGATGGACCCGTCCAAGGCGCTCAACCTGCGCCAGATGGACCTTGGCACGATCTCGATCATCATGGTGGCCCTGCTGATCGCGTTGATGATGACGGGGATGCCGCTGGGCATCGTGACCCTCTTTGTCTCGGTCGTCATGGCTATCGGGTTTTTCGGTCCGCGCGGCCTGTTCCTGGTTTCGTCGAACGCGGTGGGCCTGCTGGAACATTACAGCCTGGTTGCCGTGCCCTTCTTTGTCCTGATGGCCTCGATCCTGGAACGGGCGGGCATCGCCGAGGACCTGTTCGATGCCATGTCGATCTTTGCCGGGAACCTGCGCGGCGGCGTGGCGGTGCAGACCACGGTCGTGGCCGTGATCCTGGCCGCCATGTCTGGCGTCATGGGCGGCGAGATCGTGATGCTGGGCCTTGTCGCCCTGCCGCAGATGTTCCGCCTTGGCTATGACCGAAAGCTGTCCATCGGGCTGATCTGTGCCTCGGGGGCGCTGGCCACGTTGATCCCGCCGTCGATCATCATGATCGTCTACGGGCTGGCCGCAGAGGTGGGCATCGGTGACCTGTTCATGGCCGGTGCCATTCCGGGGATCATGCTGGCGGTGTTCTACGCGGGCTACGTCCTGATCCGGGTGAACCTGAACCACAGCCTGGCCCCGACTGCCGCCGAGGTGGCAGAGATCACGGGCACGGAAAAGAAACTGTCCAAGGACCGCATGACGGCGGTGCTGCTCTGCATCCTGCTGATCGCCTCTGTCATGGGGTCGATCTACGGCGGCATCGCCTCGGTGACAGAGGCGGCCGCAGTGGGCTGCATCGGGGCGCTGTTCATCGCCGCCGTGCGCAACAAATTCGAGTGGAACGTGCTGTCGGCGGCCATGCTGGGCACCATGACGACGGTCGGCACCATCATCTGGCTGGTGCTGGGCGCGGTCAGCTTTGTGGGCATCTTCAACCTCGTGGGTGGCGGAGAGTTCATGCGCTCGCTCTTCCTTGATCTTGGGCTGTCGGCGCTGGGTACGGTGCTGGTCATGATGCTGATCCTTATGGTGCTGGGCACCTTCATGGAATGGATCGCCATCGTGCTGATCACCGTGCCGGTCTTTGCCCCGGTCATCATGACCCTGGCGCCGGACCTGGGCCTGACCGAGGACCAGGCCAAGATCTGGTTCGGCATCCTCTTCGTGATGAACATCCAGATCTACTTCCTGTCGCCGCCCTTTGGCCCGGCCTGTTTCTGGCTGAAGTCGGTGGCGCCCAAGGACGTGACCCTGCAAGAGATCTTCATCTCTGTCCTGCCCTTCATCGGGCTGCAGATCGTGGGTCTGCTGCTGGTCATGTTCTTCCCGCAGATCGCGCTTTTCCTGCCTGAATTCCTGAACTGAGGAGAGACCCAATGATCGGACGCGACAGTCACGACGACATCAACGGTTACGGGATCTGGCCCTGGGTCTTCGGTCTTGCGCTGGCAGCGCTGATCGTCTTCCTGATGTTCCAGTACGCACAACCGATTTCCTGAGAAAGACCGGACAATGACCAAGAAACCCGAAGACCTCCGCTCTGCCCGCTGGTTCGCACCGGATGACCTGCGTTCGATGGGGCATCGGTCGCGCGCCATGCAGATGGGGCTGGACGGCGAAGACTGGGAAGGCAAGCCGGTCATCGCCATCATCAATACGTGGTCTGACCTGTCGCCCTGCCACCACCACCTGCGCGATCGCGCCGAGTTCGTGAAGAAGGGCGTCTATCAAGCAGGTGGCATGCCGGTCGAAATGCCGGTACACAGCTTTTCGGAACAGTTCCTGAAGCCAACCTCGATGCTTTACAGGAACATGGGCGCGCTGGAGGTGGAGGAGACTCTGCGCGCCCACCCGATTGACGGGGTCGTGCTGCTGGGCGGCTGCGACAAGTCCACACCCGCGCTGGTCATGGGGGCGGTCAGCATGGGGTTGCCCTTCATCTTCATGCCCGCGGGGGCGATGCTGCGCGGCAACTACGCCGGGCAGAAGCTGGGCTCTGGCACGGATGTCTGGAAATACTGGGACGAACGCCGCGCAGGGACCATCACCAAGGACCAATGGGACGGTGTGCAGGGCGGTATCGCGCGCAGCTATGGCACCTGCATGACGATGGGCACCGCCAGCACCATGATGAGCATCGCCGATGGCTGGGGCCTGACCCTGCCGGGCGCATCGTCGATCCCGGCGCCGGATGCCGGGCACAAGCGCATGGCTGCCGCCTGTGGCCGCCGCGCGGTGGAAATGGTCTGGGAGGACCTCACGCCGGACAAGATCATGACGCCCCAGTCCACGCGCAATGCCGTGACCGTGGCAATGGCCACCGGCTGTTCCACCAACGCGATCATCCACCTGATCGCGATGGCCCGCCGCGCGGGGGTGCCCCTGACGCTCGAGGACCTGGACGAGATCGGCCACGGCACCCCGGTGATCGCCAACATCCGCCCCTCGGGCAAGGAATACCTGATGGAGGACTTCTTTTACGCGGGCGGTCTGCCCGCGCTGATCAAAGAGCTTGGCGACAAGCTGGATCTCTCCGTCATGACGGTGAACGGGCGGACGATGGGCGAGAACATCGCCGATGCGGTCAACTACAATGACGACGTGATCCGTCCGCTGTCCAACCCGGTCTACCACGAGGGGTCCCTGGCGGTGCTGCGGGGCAACCTTGCCCCCGATGGCGCCGTTATCAAGCCCGCCGCGATGGACCCGAAGTTCCAGAAGCATTCCGGCCCCGCCATCGTTGCCGACAGCTATGCCCAGCTCAAGGAGATCATCAACGACGAGGATTACCCGATGACGCCGGATCACGTCATGGTCCTGCGCAATGCCGGGCCGCAGGGGGGGCCGGGGATGCCGGAATGGGGCATGATCCCGATGCCCAAGGCGCTGCTGAAACAGGGGCATCGCGACATGCTGCGCTTGTCGGATGCGCGCATGTCGGGCACTTCCTACGGTGCCTGCATCCTGCATGTCGCGCCCGAGGCCTTTGTCGGCGGGCCGCTGGCCCTGATCGAGACAGGCGACATCATCGAGATCGACGTGCCCAACCGGGTGCTGAACGTGCGTCTCACGGACGAGGAGCTGACCGCGCGCCGCGCCAACTGGACCGCGCCGGAGCCCCGGTTCGAACGCGGCTATGGCTGGATGTTCTCGAAACATATCGAGCAGGCGGACAAGGGCTGTGACTTCGACTTCCTGCGCTCGGAGTTCGGCGGCCCGGTGCCGGAGCCGGAGATCAACTGAACCATTCGCGTGCAAAGGCCCCGGACCTGTTGCGGGGCCTCTACCGACAGACGATCCCGGCGCGGGTCCGGGACACAGGAGCTTTGACATGACCGAATTGAGCCAGGCCCTGACGGGCGTCTCCGGTATTCTCGTCACCCCGTTCGACAGCGCCGGAGAGATCGCGCCGGACCTGCAAAAGCCGGTGGTGGACCGGGCGGTTGCCGCAGGCGTGCACGTGCTGACCGCCAACGGAAACACCGGCGAGTTCTATGGCCTGACCGTGGACGAAGCCTGCGCGATGGTTACAGCCGCAGGCGCCCATATTGCGGGGCGGGTGCCGATGGTGGCCGGCGTCGGCCGCGGTGTCCGCGACGCACAGAAACTGGCCGAAGCCTCGCACGGAGCCGGGGCCGCAGCGCTGATGATCCACCAGCCGCCGGATCCTTTTGTCGCGCCGCGGGGCCTGGTCGATTACGTTCGCGCGGTGCGCGAGGCGGGGCAGGGGCTGCCGATCATCCTCTACCTGCGCAACGATGCCATCGGCACCGATGCCATCGCCGCGCTTTGCAATGTCGAGGGTGTCGTCGGCGTCAAATGGGCCACGCCCAACCCGATGAAGCTGAAGGCCGCCATCGCGGCCTGTCCCGATCACATCATCTGGACCGGGGGCCTGGCAGAGGTCTGGGCGCCTGCCTTCTACGCCGTGGGGGCGCGGGGCTTTACCTCGGGCCTGATCAACGTCTGGCCGGACCGTTCGGTCGCCATCAACTCCGCGCTGGAGCGCGGTGACTACGCCGAGGCGCGCCGCCTGATCGCCGAGATGCAGGTTTTCGAGGACATCCGTGCCGAGGATCAGGGTGGGGCCAACGTGCCCGGCGTCAAGGCGGCGCTGCAGCTGATGGGCGAGGATTGCGGCATCGCCCGCCCGCCCGCCGCTTGGCCCCTGAGCGATGACCAGATGACCCGCCTGCGCGCCTTCATGACAACCAACGGCCTGATCCGAGGATGACCACGATGACCGACCACCCCATGAACCCCGACACCAAAGCCAAGCTGGAACAGGTCTCTGTCGCAACCTTGGCCACCGCGCTTTACAAGCGGGGCCTGCGCCACCAGGTCATCCAGGACGTGCGCCCGCTGAGCCAGAAGGGCCGCAACATGGTCGGGCCCGCCTTTACCCTGCGCTACATGCCCGCCCGCGAGGACCGCAACCAGCTGGTCGAGTTCCGCAACCCCGACCACCCGCAGCGCAAGGCGATCGAAACCTGCCCGCCCGGGTACGTCATGGTGATGGACAGCCGCAAATCGGCGCAGGCCGCCAGCGCGGGCGACATCCTTATCACCCGGTTGATGGTGCGCGGCGGGGCCGGTGTCGTGACCGACGGCGGCTTTCGCGACGCCATGAACATCGCGCAGCTGGAGATGCCCGCCTATCACGCGCGCCCGTCCAGCCCGACCAACCTGACCACGAACGAGGCCATCGACATCAACGTCCCCATCGGCTGCGGCGATGCGCCGGTCTTTCCGGGCGACATAGTGGTCGGCGACGATGACAGCGTCATCATCATTCCCGCACACCTCGCGGACGAGATCGCGGACGAAGCCATCGAGATGACCGCCTATGAGGATTTCGCGCTGGAACAGGTGCAGAACGGGCAGACGATCATCGGCCTCTACCCGGCCACGCAAGAGGAAAACCTCAAGAAGTTCGCCGAGTGGCGCAAGGCAAACAACCGATGATGCCGGCCGCACCGGTCATCCGCCTCGACCCGCGCGACAATGTCGTCGTCGCGCGGGCCGCGCTGCCTGCGAGCACGGAGATCCCGGGCGAGGGTGTGATGGCCCTGCAGGACGTTCCGGCGGGCCACAAGCTGGCCACCTCGCATATCGCCAAGGGCGCGCCGGTGCTAAAATACGCCACGGTCATCGGCTATGCAGGCGAGGATATTGCGCCGGGGACCTGGATGCACACCCACAACGTGTTGGTGGACGAGATCCAGAAGGACTACCGTTTCGGTGAGGACTACGTCGCGGCTGACCTGCTGCCCGAAGATCAGCGCGCGACCTTCATGGGCATCGAACGCCCAGATGGCCGGGTCGGGACGCGCAACTACATCGGCATCTTCATCACCGTGAACTGTTCGGCCACCGTCGCGCGCAAGATCGCGGCCTATTTCGACGAGGAACGCCTTGCCGACTTTCCCAATGTCGATGGCGTCGTGCCCTTCATCCACAACCAGGGCTGCGGGATGGAGGCGACGGGGGAACCGATGGACCTGCTGCACCGCACGCTGTCGGGCTATATCCGCCATCCGAACATTGCGGGCGCGGTGGTCTGTTCGCTGGGGTGCGAGCGTAATTCGCTGGAACGGTTCTTTGCGGACACGGCGCTTGAGACCGGGCTGATGCTGCACACGATCCGGATGCAGGATGTCGGCGGTACGGCGGCGGCCATCGAGGCGGGCAAACAGGCGGTGCGCGAGATGCTGCCCGAGGCCAACAAGGCCGTCCGCAGCCGGCAGTCCGCTTCGCATCTCAGGATCGGCTTGCAATGCGGTGGTTCGGACGGGTTTTCCGGCCTCAGCGCAAATCCGGCTCTGGGCAAAGCGGTCGACATTCTTGCCCGCCACGGCGGCACCGCGATCCTGTCGGAGACGCCGGAGCTGTACGGGATCGAACACACGCTGACGGCCCGCGCGCGGGACGAGGCGACAGGTCGCGCGCTGCTCGACCGGATCAAGTGGTGGCTGGACTATACCGACGGGAAGGATGTCCAGATGCAGGGCGTCGTCGGTCCCGGCAACCAGGACGGCGGGCTGGCCAACGTGATCGAGAAATCGCTGGGCGGCGCCAAGAAGGGCGGCATGACCGGCATCGAGGCGGTCTATCGCTACGCCGAGCCGGTCACGGCGCGCGGGCTGGTCTTCATGGACACTCCGGGGTACGACCCGGTGGCAGCCACCGGCCAGATCGCGGGCGGCGCCAATCTCGTCTGTTTCACCACCGGGCGAGGCAGCTGTTTCGGCTCCTTCCCGGCACCGACGATCAAGCTGGCGACAAACACGCCGATGTTCTCGCGCATGGCCGGGGACATGGACATCAACTGCGGCGCTGTCATCGACGGCGAGATGACGCTGGACGCGATGGGCGAGGTGATCTTTGACAGGATCCTGGCCGTCGCCTCGGGCGAGACATCGAAAAGCGAGGCGCTGGGTGTCGGCGCCGAGGAATTCGCACCCTGGCCCATCGGGGTCACAGGATAACGAAAGGACATTCCACCATGCTCGACAAATCCACCTTCACGCCGC
>NZ_JARAMO010000299.1:0-22041 GCF_028807275.1 Mameliella sp. AT18 | reverse complement strand
AGGGCGCTGCCCTCCTCAAACTCCTCCCGAGGTATTTGGAAAACCAAAGAAAACCGGGTCAGTCCTTGGAGACAAGGAAATTGGCGTGACCCATCTTGCGGCCAGGCTTGGTCTCGGTCTTGCCGTAAAGATGCAGGGCACAGGCCGGATCGGCGGCAAGGGCGGGGACACGGTCCATGTCGTCGCCGATCAGGTTTTCCATGCGGATGTCGCTGTGGCGGCTGCCGTCGCCCAGGGGCCAGCCCGCGACGGCGCGGATGTGCTGTTCGAACTGGTCGGTCATGCAGCCGTTCTGGGTCCAGTGGCCCGAATTGTGCACGCGCGGGGCGATCTCGTTCACGATCAGCCCGCCGGGGGTGACGAAGAACTCGACCCCCAGGACGCCGATATAATCGAGCGCGTTCAGGATCTTGCCCGCTGTCAGAACGGCATCGGTCAGGGTGCGGTTGGGCAGGTTGGCGGGCACCGTGGTGGTGCGCAGGATGCCGCCCTCATGCACGTTCTGGCCGGGGTCGAATGCGGCGACGCGGCCGTCGGTGCCGCGTGCCGCGATCACCGAGATTTCGCAGGTGAAATCGACGAAACCTTCGAGCACGGCGGGCGCGCCCTGCAGCGCGGCAAGCGCCTCTTCGGCGTCTTCGGGTTTGGTGAGCCGGGCCTGCCCCTTGCCGTCATAGCCGAAGCGGCGGGTTTTCAGGATCGAGGGAGTTCCAATGGTTTCAATGGCTTGAGACAGGGAGGCCGCGTCGTCCACCGTTGCGAAGGGGGCGGTCTGCAATCCGAGGTCGCGCAGGAAGGTCTTTTCGGTCAGGCGATCCTGGCTGATGCGCAGCGCCTCGCGCCCCGGGCGGATCGGGCGGATCTGGTCCAGCGCGTCGAGCGCTTCGGTCGGGATGTTCTCGAACTCATAGGTGAGGACATCGACGGAATTTCCGAAATTTTCCAAGGCCTTGATGTCGTCGTAGCCGGCCTGCAGGTGGAATTTGGCCACATGAGAGGCGGGGCAATCGCCGCCCGGTTCAAAGATCGCGGTCTTGAATCCGAGGCGGCTGGCCGCGACGGAAAGCATCCGGCCAAGCTGGCCTCCGCCGAGGATGCCGATGGTGCTGCCGGTGGGGAGAGGGGCGGTCATGAGGGTACCTGCAGTTTGTACGTTTTGCACGTTTTGTACGGCGTTTCCGACGTTTTGTACAAAGTCAGTCGCGGAGGGGTTCATCGGCGATGGAGGCAGAAAGATCGGCCCGCCACTGGTCGAGCCGGGCGGCAAGATCGGCATCCTGAAGGGCGAGGATCCCGGCGGCCATGAGACCCGCGTTTTTCGCCCCCGCCGCGCCGATGGCCATCGTGGCAACCGGGAAGCCGCGCGGCATCTGCAGGATGGAATAGAGACTGTCGACGCCGTTCAGCGCCCGGGTCTGGACCGGCACGCCGATCACCGGAACGCGGGTTTTCGAGGCCATCATGCCGGGCAGGTGCGCGGCGCCGCCGGCGCCCGCGATGATGACCTGCAGGCCCCGGGTGACGGCCGTCTTGCCGTAGTCCCACAGCCGGTCCGGCGTGCGGTGGGCCGAGACGATGCGCGCCTCGTACTCTACCCCGAGCTCGTCGAGAATATCCGCCGCCTCGACCATTGTGGGCCAGTCCGACTGGCTGCCCATGATGATGCCGACCCTGGGACTGTCCATGCCTGCCTCCGCGTTATGCGGGTGTTGTTATAGGCGATGGGGGCAGGGGCGCAATGGGGCGGCGTTCAGGCGATGATGTCGGGCAGCAGCCGGTCCTCGATCAGGGCGATCTTGTCCTTGAGCCGCAGCTTTTTCTTTTTCAGGCGCTGCAGCGTCAGGCGATCGGCGGTGCCGGTCTCCTGCAGTGCATGAATTGCCTCGTCGAGGTCGCGGTGTTCGCGGCGGAACACCTCCAACTCCACACGCAGAACGTCCTCGCTCTTCATGGCGATATCCGTGGGCGCGTTCATGAGCCTAATCCCTTGAGTGATACCCGGACCCCGAAGATAGCGTTTCTGTGGCATTGCGCATAGCCCCTTGCGCGGATTAGCCCCTGTGCCCATATTTCAGGGGCAACGGTCGCCTTCGGGGGCCGTGGCGTGACGGTCGCTTGTGCAAAGGACGTGTCGATGACCAAACTGACGCTGGGATCTTATCCCCATATGCTCGGGTTCGAGCAGCTGGAGCGCCTGCTGGAGCGCACCGCAAAGACATCGGAGGGCTATCCGCCCTTCAACATCGAGCAGACTTCGGATCATTCCTATCGCATCACCCTGGCCGTGGCCGGGTTCCGCGAGGATGACCTGTCGATCACCGTCGAGGACCGCCAGCTGGTCATCCGGGGTCGGCAGCGTGACGATGGGTCGGATCGCATATTCCTTCATCGCGGCATTGCCGCGCGGCAGTTCCAGCGCACATTTGTGTTGGCGGATGGTGTCGAGGTGGGTGAGGCTGTGATCGAGAACGGGCTGTTGCACGTCGATCTGACGATGAGCCGGCCCGAGACCGTCGTGCAGACGATCAAGATCAGGAAGGGGTAAGTACCATGCATGCCAAGTACGATTTTGACAAACTGGTCGAGGGGCGGACGGTCTATGTACGCCCGGTGAAAACCGCGGACCTGCCCGACGACGTGCGCAAGCAGGCGGCCGGTCGTGACACGCTGTATGCGGTGCACCGCGCCGATGGCGAACGCCTGGCGCTGGTCAAGGACCGCTCGCTGGCCTTCGTGCTGGCGCGGCAGAACGATCTGGCGCCGGTGACGGTGCACTGACGCATTGACGGGCGGGGGCTTTCCCCCTGATCTCGTATCGCAGGGCCCGGCGGATTTCGCCGGGCTTTTCGTTTCTGGGCGGTTGGGGGATCACCGACGCGGGGGCCAGAGGCCGAACCTCTCCCAAAGACAGTGCGCGGCGGCGGCATTGGCGCGGGCGCGGTCCGTCGTATCCTGCAGCGGGGCGGGGCGGTCCAGCGGCGTGACGCGGGCGCGCGCCGCGGGCGCCAGCCGCAGGGGGGTGCCTGTCAGCGCGCGCATGCCCGAGAGCCAAATGTCATCGACCGGGCGGGCCTCTGCCGGGATGTCGAAGGCGCGCGGGTCGATCATTCCGGGCCGGATCAGCACACCGGAAAACCCCTGTGCGATATCGCTGTGCGGGGGCGCGGCGCCCTGCCGTTTCAGCCGGTCGACGGACCAGCCGGAGGCGGCCACCGCCTCCGTGGGGCTGGCGGCGGTGCAGAGTGCGGCAAGCCAGCCGGGCTGGTAGAGGCAATCGTCATCGCAATAGGCAAGGGCGTCCTGTGGAAAGGCGCGCAGGGCCGGCAGCAGCTTGGTCGCCGGGCCATAGTCGGTGTCGGACCAGAGCAGGGTGACGCCCGGGGGCAGGGCTGGTGGCGTGACCGGGCCGGGAAAGCGGGCATAGTGGCGCGGCAGGCAGAGGACAACCCGCGCGGCACCTTGCGCCAGAAGGCTGTCCAGCACACCGGCCAGTGCGGCAAAGCGCGGCGGGATCGAGGTGAGCGTGATGGTCGTGCGGCTGGGCTCAGAAATTGAGATTGTAGTTCATCCGCAGTTTCATGTCGCGCGTGTCATCCAGGATGCGGCCGCCATCCAGGTCGAGCGTCAGCCGACCTTTGCCCGCGTCATAGGCAAACCCTGTTCCGATACGGGGGCCGGTATGGCTGGTTTCGCGGCCCAGCCCGTCGTCGAAACGGTTGTATTCCGCGCCAAGGCTGACATAGGGCGTCAACGCCGAGCCGAGGTCGAAACTGGCGCGGGTGCCCAGCGATCCGGTCACCCCGGTCACGGTTCGCGGGGCCAGGCCCCCGGCGGCGGGATGATCCTCGGCAAAGCCGGACACCCCGATGAAGGAACGGATGTCGGCGCTGCCCCAGGTGTAATCGGCGTTGGCGGTCAGCCCGGCGGCGCGGCGTTCGGCCTGGTAGGTGACGCCGCCGACGTCGTAATCGGGCCGTGCAAAAAGGGCGTATCCGGTCACGTTGTAGCGGTCGCCGATGCGGGACTTGAAATAGGGGCCGATGCTGAGCGCGTCGCTGTCGACCGAGACGCCGGAAACGTCCAGATCGGACCGGCCGGCCGACAGGAAGAAGCCCAGGCGCGTGGAGGCGCCGACCTCGTAGTCGAGGCCGAAGGTCAGTTCATGCGCGCTGCCGTCGATGTCGCCGTCAAAGACGCGCCCCTGCAAGGCTGCCCAGCCGGTCATGCCGGTCTGGTCGCCGTAGGTGGAGAGGAACAGCCCGTTTCGCGTGACCGAGGCCGGGGCGCCGCCCGAGAGGGTGCTGTTGATCGCGCTGCCGACAAAGCCCACCGATGTGCTGGCCGAGGCGAAGGCGCCCATGCCCTGCGCGGCCTTGCGTCCGCCCTGCCCTGCCGCACCGCTGCCACCCCCGCCGCAGGACAGGGTGAAGGTGTCGCCGGACTGGGCAAAGGCCTCGACCCCGTAGTCTCCGGTCAGGGCGGCGGTATGGCTGAACCCGTCGCAGGAGGTACCGTCGAAGGCGGGGTTGCAGATACTGTCATCCGTGCCGCCCTGTCCGCCGAATTCGATCGAGACGGCCAGGGTGCCGGCGTCCGGTGTCGAGATGTTCAGCGTCTCACCCTGTTGCAGGTTCACGGTCACAAAGGCCGGGGCGGTATGCACCACGCCCTGAACCGTGGAACAGTCCAGCGTGGTGGCCAAGGCGGGGCCGGATCCGATCAGGAGCGCGGCCAGTGGAATGAGGCGCAAGGGAATCATGGCATCAGTGTAGCATGGTCAATCCTTAACAGTTTATCACGGAAACTTTGGCGCTTCACCTGTCGGGCCGGCTGACGCCACTGGGCGTCACGTTTTTGTCACCTGACAAGAATCCCGCAACGACAGGCGCTTGTCCGGGCAGGGAGGCGTGTGGCGGGGGCCTTGGCCTTGACAGCTTGCCTGCCGCTGGGCGTCACTGATCGGACGTCAGTCACGATGATCGGAGTCGCCCATGCCCGGATCGGGGACCAGATGGAGGTTCGCAGTGCTTCTGGCGCTTGGCCTGGCCTTGCCCGGGCAGCGCGCAGAGGCGGCGGGCGATGCCCATGTGACCTGCGTGCAAGGACAGTTGCAGGCGTTGGGGTTCGATCCCGGGCCGATCGACGGCCAAAGCGGCCCGCGCACGCGCGGCGCGCTGCGTGCCTGGCTGGACACGCGCGAGGCCGGGACGCGCGCGGTCTTTGAAACCCTGCCGCCTTTCGACAACCGCTCCTCCGTGGGTTGGTGCCGCGAGATCGGGCTGGCCGAGCCCGAGGCGGCAAAGCTCATGCCCTCGGTCAATCCGCCCAGGATCCTGATCGGTCCGGACGTGCACCCTGAGATCGCCGACCACGTCCTGACGGCCTATGAAGAGGCCGAAGACTTTCTTGAGCGGCGGTATGGCGTGAAACTGGCCAGCCAGGTCAGCATCATCGTGGCGACCGAGGTCGAGGCCTGGCATCGCCTGATCGGCCAGGCCGGGACGATGAAGTTGCAAAGCTGGGCGGCGATCCGTGCGCGCGGCAAACGGGATTGCGACACCGAGTTCGGGCTGGGCGCCAGCGCTTCGCGCGACGGGCTGTCCTTTTGCGGCACCACCCTGGCCCTGAAGGAGCCGGGGCTGGCAGAGCTGTACCGCATGGTCCTGTCGGTGACGATGACGCATGAGGTGGTCCACCACGCACAGCGCGAATACAGCTATGACAAGGTTGCCCGCTGGGTGCACAACCCGGATGCGGTGCGCCCGCGCATGGGGCCGGCCTGGATGGTCGAGGGCACCGCGCAGGTGATCGAACAGGTCTTCATGGAGGAAAAGTTCGGCCGGGTGGCGCCCGCTCTGCACCAGATGCGCGCACAGGCCGCCGGGTCGGAGCTGACCCCGCGCCAGATCCGGCTGGCGCGAGAGGTGCGCACGGTCGAGGCCTATGACGTTTCGGCCTATGCCGTGGCGATGCTGGTCGAGCGGTTTGGCGAGGAAACCCTGTTCCGTTTCTGGCGCGCGGTGGGTGAGACCGACAATTGGTACACCGCCTTCGAGCAGGTCTATGGCATGACGGTGGAAAGCTTTGAAACGCTTTACCCGACGCTGCGCGACGACGAGATGGCCCAGCGAGAGTTCCTCGCCGATCGGGACATGAACGGCGATCACATCCTGGCGCACCGTCCGCTGACAGAGGCAGAGCTAGGGCGGTAATTCTTGACAGGCCCGGGGGCAGGCATTTCGATATCCTTGGTCCGGTGTGGGTGCGCAGAGGGTGGTGGTTAGTTGAAGAGATTGATTTTATATGCCTTTTATGGGTTGTTCGCCTTGGCGGGGCCGGCCGTGGCACAGGATCCGCATGTTGTCTGCGTTCAGCGGCAACTGGATGCCCTTGGCTTCGACCCGGGCCCGGCGGACGGCGCCATCGGGCCGCAGACACGCGGCGCTCTGGGCCGGTTGGTTTCCGAAACGGAGGCCCGCGAGGCGCTGGAGGTTTTGCCCGGCCTTTCGGCACGGGCGGCGCTGGGCTGGTGCCGCGAGATTGCGCGTCTCTACCCCGAGGCAAGGGGGCTGATGCCGTCTAGCGAGGGGCCGCAGATCTGGACGCCCGAGGGCTTTGACCCGATGATGCGGCTGGAGCTGCAGATCGCCTTTGACGAGGTTGCGCGGTACTTCGAAGAACGCTTTGGGGTGGCGCTGGCCAGCCGCGTGCAACTGGTTGCGGCCAATGATCCGGAAAGCCTGGGCCGGATTCTGCGGGCGGCGGCCAGCCATCAAGAGGTGGGCGCGGCGGAGGTCCGCCGGACCGCCGAGCGAAACTGCCGCAAGAGCTCGCGGATCGGCGCCTCGATGTACCGTCACCACATGGTGTTTTGCTGGCGCGAAGAGTTCGAAGCCGGGAATACCGCAAGGTTCGAGGATTTTCGTGTATGGCTGCGCCGGGTCATGGCGCATGAATTCACCCATCATCTTCAGCGCGAACTGGCTTATGACAAGGTGCCGCAATGGGTCCGGCGGGGACAGAGCGTGCGGCCCCGGATGGGGCCGGCCTGGATGGTCGAGGGCGGCGCCCAGGTAATCGAATACCGTTATATCCATGATATTCATGACAGTTCGTTGCCGCGCACCAAATGGCTGAGGCTGGGCGCGTCGCGCTCTGGCCTGACGCTGGACGGGATCCGCCGCAAGGGTGAGGTGCGCGAGCCCAACGCCTATAGCACCTCCTTCTACGCGGTGCACCTGCTGACAGAACGTTTCGGCGAAGAGACCTTGGTCAGCTACTGGCGGCGTCTGGGAGAGACCGACCGCTGGGAAACAGCCTTCGAGGATGTCTTTGGCATCGCGATGCAGGATTTCGAGCGCATCTTCCCGACCCTGACCGCCGATCCGGATGCCGCGCAGGAGTTCCTGGCGAACCGTGATCTGGATGGCGACGGGCTGATCGCGGGGTCCGCTGCGATGCCCGCCCCGGGGAACATGGCGGCGCAGCGCCGGGCGCAGGTGGTCTGTGTGCAACGCCAGTTGGCGGCGCTGGGCCTGTCGCCGGGCGCGGCGGACGGGGTGCCGGGGCCGCGCACCCGCGCGGCGCTGGCGGATTTTGTGCAGCGGCAGGGCGGCTCTGGTCGCGCGGTCTTTGACTTGCTTCCGGATCTGTCGCCCGGGTCGGCCGTGGCCTGGTGCCGCGAGATCGGGGCGACGGCCCCGGAGGCGGCAGAGCTTTTGCCTTCGGCTGCTCCGCCGGAGGTCGTGCTGGCCGCTGAGGTGCCCGAGGCAATGGGCGAGGTGCTGCGCGATCTCTACGGCGAGGCGCGCGATGCGGCGACCGGGGTCTACGGTTTGCGGGCGGCGACGGCGCCGGTGCTGATCTACGCGCAGGATGCGGATGCGCTGACAGGGATGCTGCGGCGGGATTATCCCGGCGCTTTGGGCCTGTCCGAGAACGAGGCCGGGCTTCATGCGCGGTCCTATTGCGGGGCCGGAGCCGACATCGCCAGGCTTGCCACCGATCTTTTGCCCGGGCGGATCGTGCTGTGCCTGCCGGAGGAGGTGACCGCGCGGCTGATCAGCGGCGCGGCCTCGACAGAGGCGCTGTCCCGGCGGATCGCCTATGATCACGCGCATCACCTGCTGGCCGAAATCGGCCTGCGGGATCCGTTGACGTCTGACGGGGCGGCGGGCCTACGGCCGGCCTGGATGGTGATCGGGACGGCGCGCGGGCTTGCCCGGGGCCGACCGTCCGAAAGCGGGGCCTTGCCGCTGGCCGAATTGCAGCGCGATGACGGGGCGATGCCGCTGGCCCAGTTGCGCGGGCGTATTCCGGCCCGGCTGACCGGGGCCGCCGCGACCTCGGAACTGGCCGTTGTGCTGTTGTCGGCGCGCTATGGAGAGGCGCGATTGACGGAGTTCTGGCGCAGGGTGGCGGCGCAAGGTGACTGGAAGTCCGCCTTTGAAACGGTCTACGGCCAATCGGTCACAGGGTTCGAGCGAGTCTTTGAAACCCTGCGCCGCGACGAGACCGCCGCCCGCGCCTATGCGACGGGGCAGGGGGCCTATCCCTACACGCCGGAAGAAAGGGCCTTGCTGGGCCTGCCGCCGGCAGAAGTCGAGGAAGCACGGGCTGTCGGGAAGGTAGGAATCCCCTGACTTGTTGACCGGCCACAGGATTTCCTAAGTTGATGCCAGACAGCATCAAGGGACCGGCATCATGGCGATCAAGAAACTGATGTGTTCGCTCACGCTCTGCCTGGCGGCCAGTATCGGCGCGGCAGAGGCTTCGGATCGGCATGTCAGCTGCGTGCAAAAGCAGCTGGCGACACTGGGGATCGACCCGGGCGAGAACGATGGTAGCAGCGGCGCGGGGACGCGGCAGGCGCTGGCAGAATTCATGCGCGGGCTGGTCGGTGAGGACGTGCAGGCGATCTTTGCCGGGTTGCCGGATTTCTCGGAACGCGCGGCGGTGGGTTGGTGCCGCGAGATCGGCGGATATGCCCCGCAGGCGGCGGCGCTGATGCCCTCGTCGGAACCGCCCCTGATCCTGACCGCGCCCAATATCCCGGAAGAGGTTCGGGGCTATATCCAGCGGTCTTACGATGACGCGCGCGCGATGTTCGCACAGGAATACGGCATCACCACCGCGTCCAAGCCGGTGCTGATCGTGGCCTTTGGGCGCGACGACCTGGAAAAGCTGCTGCTGGAGCCGGTCGAGGGCATTCCGGATCTGTCTGTCAGCGCGGCGCGGGACACCGCGGACGACCTTTGTGTCGGGGTCGAGCGCGTGATGGGCAGCGCCTATCGCAACCGGATCGCCCTGTGCATGCCGCCCGAACACCTGGACAGCGTGGCCAGCTACGACATCTGGCGCGGGCGCTACCAGTACGTGATGCTGCACGAATACATGCACCATGTTCAGCGTGAGATGCTGTATGACAAGGTCGCCTATGATGAGACCGGGCGCCGTCGCATGGGGCCGCTCTGGATGGTCGAAGGCAGCGCCTACCTTGCGCAGATCAAGTCGCGCGGCGGTCCCACCCGCGAGGTCTCTGTGCCCATGCTGGCCGCGCTGCGGGCCCGGGATGAGGAAGAGGCCGTGCCGCTGGATTACATCCGCAAGAAGCAGTCGGTGCGCTCGGACGGTGAATATTCTGCCTCGAACCTGGCGGTGGCCGTGCTGGCCCTGCGTTATGGCGAAGACCGGATGGTGGATTTCTGGCGGGTGGCCGGCGAGATGGACGACTGGGAACCCGCCTTCGAGACGGTCTACGGCATGAAGATGGCCGATTTCGAGGAGCTCTTCGAAGAGCTGCGCCACGACCAGGGCAAGCTGGTGAAATTCGCCCGCGGGCAGGAACCCTATGGGCTGGACATGCGGTTCGGCCCGATCAAGGGCGCCGGACGGCCGGGGCATGCAGGACGGGGCAGCGTGCGGGGGTAGCTCCCGGCACACGCGGACCAGTCGGCACACACAAGAAAGCCCGGCGCGTTGGCGCCGGGCTTTGTCGTCTTTCGGGGAGCGCGCCTTACTGCGCGGCGATCAGGCCCATGCTTTCCAGCTTGAGGATCACCTGGTGGGCGCAGTTGTCGACGTCGACGTTTTCGGTTTCGACCACCAGTTCGGCATTCTCGGGGACTTCATAGGGGTCGGAGATCCCGGTGAATTCCTTGATCTTGCCTTCGCGGGCGAGCTTGTACAGGCCCTTGCGGTCGCGGCGTTCGCATTCCTCCAGCGAGGTGGCGACATGGACCTCGGCAAAGGCGCCGTACTGTTCGATCATCTCGCGGACGGCGCGGCGGGTCGCGGTGTAGGGCGCGATGGGCGCACAGATCGCGATGCCGCCGTTCTTGGTGATCTCGGACGCAACATAGCCGATGCGCTTGATGTTCAGGTCGCGGTGCTCTTTCGAGAAGCCCAGTTCCGACGAGAGGTGTTTGCGCACCACGTCGCCGTCCAGCAGCGTCACCGGGCGACCGCCCATTTCCATCAGCTTGACCATCAGCGCGTTGGCGATCGTCGACTTGCCCGAGCCGCTGAGGCCGGTGAAGAAGACGGTAAAGCCTTGCTGCGAGCGCGGCGGCTTGGTCTTGCGCAGCTCTTCGACCACCTCGGGGAAGGAGAACCACTCGGGGATTTCCAGACCCTCTTGCAGGCGGCGGCGCAGTTCGGTGCCCGAGATATTGAGGATGGTGACGTTGTCCTTGTCCTCGATCTCGTCGTTGGGCTCGTACTGGGCGCGTTCCTGCACGTAGACCATGTGTTTGAAGTCGACCATCTCGATGCCCATTTCTTCCATGTGCTCACGGAAGAGGTCCTGCGCATCGTAGGGGCCGTAGAAATCCTCACCGGCAGAGTTCTTGCCGGGGCCTGCGTGGTCGCGGCCGACGATGATGTGGGTACAGCCATAGTTCTTGCGGATCAGCCCGTGCCAGACCGCCTCGCGGGGGCCGGCCATGCGCATCGCCAGCGGCAGCAGCGACATGGTGGTGGTCGATGCCGGGTACTTGTCCAGGACCGCCTCGTAGCAGCGCACGCGGGTGAAGTGATCGACGTCGCCCGGTTTGGTCATGCCCACGACGGGGTGGATCAGCAGGTTGGCCTGCGCGTCCTTTGCGGCGCGGAAGGTCAGTTCCTGGTGCGCGCGGTGCAGCGGGTTGCGGGTCTGGAAGGCCACGACGCGGCGCCAGCCCAGCTTGCGGAAGTAGGCGCGCAGTTCGTTCGGGGTGTCGCGGCGGGCGCGGAAGTCATAGTGCACGGGCTGCTGGATGCCGGTCACGGGACCGCCCAGGTAGACCTCGCCTGCCTGGTTGTGCAGGTAGTAGACGGCCGGGTGCGCCTGGTCGTCGGCGCCAAAGACCTTCTCGGCTTCGTTCGACTTGTTCGGGACGTATTTGTCGGTGACGGTCATGGTGCCCAGGATCACGCCTTCCTGGTCGCGCAGGGCAATGTCCTGGCCGATCTCGATGCTGTCGGCAAAGTCCTTTTTCACGTCCAGCGTGATCGGCATCGGCCAGAGCGTGCCGTCGGCCAGGCGCATGTTTTCCACGACGCCATTGTAGTCTTCCTCACCCAGGAAGCCCTTGAGCGGGTTGAAGCCGCCGTTCATCAGCAGTTCCAGGTCGCAGATCTGGCGCGGGCTCAGGTCGTGGCTGACGAGGTCGGCTGCTTCGACCTTCAGTTTCTGTGCGCTGTCGTAGGAAACGTACAGCTCGGGGATGGGGGCAAGGTTGTTCTGCATCAATTCGGTCCTGTGCTTAATGGGAACCAGGTTGCTGGAGGTGCCTGTCAGTTCGGCGTGGAGTGCGTCGTATTCCGCGAGTTTCCGGGCAAGAAACCGGTCCGTGAGCCGGTTCTTCTCGGCGGCCCCGCGAGAGGTCAGCGCATAGGCGAACCTCTGGCGCCGGTCCGGCCCCTCGCGTTCGCTGATCTTGATGAACCCGGCCTCGGCCGCCGCCCGGAGCTGCGCGTTCAACCGACCCAGGGAGACACCCAGCGCGGAGGCGATGGCACGCTGCGACGACACTTCCGGCGCCAGGTCGAGCTGGCGCAGGAGGCGGAAGAGCAGGCCTTCTTCATCCGAAATGAGCTGTGCCTTGGAGGCGGACATGGCGGGCGACTCAAAGTGTGTTCATCGATGAACGCATCCCACAGTTTGCACCTGCAGAAAAGCCGAAATTCGCGGGCGTGGGGGATTTCCGCCGGCGTGACTCTTGCGCAACGCCGGATCATCGCCGGTCAGGACGGGCTGTCAAAGCCGTCGGGCAAAAAGCGGAACATTGCCTGTGGCCCCTTTGGGTCAAGCTGGAAGAGATGCGGGCGCTTGGCCAGGACGAAGGTGCCGATACGCGAAGACAAGGCCAGCTTCATCGTGGTGGCGTAGACACGCGCCACCGTCACACGCCGCTTGCGAGAGGCGATTTGGATCAACTGCGCGGCATGTGCGGCGCTGATATTGTCACCATCGACCAGAAGGGCGACCGGGGTATCGGGGGGGAGCGGATCTTGCACAACGAAACGGGACACTGGCTTGGAAACGGCAATGCCGAGAGCAGAAATCCGATCCGGAGATAGTGCAACCCGAACCCCGGAAACAATTCGGCCCCGGCGGGATGCCGGGGCCGTTCGGGGGGCTACAGGGAGTGTCGCCTCAGGCGCTTTCGGGTTCGTTGGCGGCTTCCGGTGCGGGTTCGCCCGCCGCGTCCTGTTCCGCCAGCCAGCGCTCGGCCTCGAGCGCGGCCATGCAGCCCATACCGGCACTGGTTACGGCCTGACGGTACTTGTGGTCGGTCAGGTCGCCGGCGGCAAAGACACCGGGGATCGAGGTGGCGGTGCTGTCGGGCTTGGTCACCACATAGCCGCCCATGTGGGTTTCCAGCACGTCCTTGACCAGTTCGTTCGCCGGCGCGTGGCCGATGGCGACAAAGACGCCGGCGCAGGGGATCTCGGTGATCTCGCCGGTCTCGACGTGCTTGACCTTTACCCCGGTGACACCCTTGGGCATGTCGTCACCCACCACTTCCTCGAGCTGGTGGAACCAGAGCGGCTCAATCTTGGGGTTCTTCATCAGCCGGTCCTGCAGGATCTTCTCGGCGCGCAGCTCGTCGCGGCGGTGGATCAGCGTCACCTTGGAGGCGAAGTTGGTCAGGAACAGCGCCTCTTCCACGGCGGTGTTGCCGCCGCCGATCACGACGATTTCCTTGCCCCGGTAAAAGAAGCCGTCACAGGTGGCGCAGGCCGAGACGCCGAAGCCCTTGAAGGATTCTTCGGACGGCAAGCCCAGCCATTTCGCCCGCGCGCCGGTGGCGAGGATGACCGCGTCGGCGGTATAGGTCGTGCCGCTGTCGCCATGCGCCACGAAGGGGCGCTTGTCGAGTTCGAGCGAGCTGATGATGTCGCCGATGATCTCCGTGCCCATCGCGCGGGCGTGGGCCTCCATCCGGACCATCAGGTCGGGGCCCTGCACCTCGGTGTCGCCGGGCCAGTTTTCGACCTCGGTGGTGGTGGTCAGCTGCCCGCCGGGTTCCAGCCCCTGCACGAGGATCGGGTCCAGCATCGCCCGGCTGGCATAGACGCCCGCCGTATAGCCTGCGGGGCCGGAGCCGATGATGAGGACCTTGGTGTGGCGTGTCTCGGACATGGAATTTCTCCTTAGCGGCGCGTGCGGGGTCATATAACGACAAGGATGGGGCGAAAAAAGAGGGGCGGCAGGGTGCCGCGTCTTTGTGCCATGCCGGAAAAGATTCTTGCGCCTTGTTGAAATATTATTGCGCAGGGCCTACTGGCTGCTATAACAATCGCGAAATACACGGGGGAGACTATGGCAGGTCACCGGCTTGATCCGATCGATCGCAAGATTCTGGCAGAACTGCAAGCGGATGGCCGAATGACGAACGTCGAACTGGCCCGCAGGGTGGGTATTTCGGCGCCGCCCTGCCTAAGACGTGTGCGCGTTCTGGAAGAACAGGGCTATATCCGCGGCTACCACGCCGAGGTCGACAGCCGCGCGCTGGGCTTCGAGGTGCAGGTCTTTGTCATGGTCGGGCTGCAAAGCCAGGCCGAGGTGGATCTCAGTGTCTTCGAGGAACGCTGCCGCGCCTGGCCGCTTGTGCGCGAATGCCACATGCTGAACGGCGAGGTGGATTTCATCCTGAAATGCGTCGCGCCCGACCTGTCGACCTTTCAGAGTTTCCTGACCGGAGAGCTGTTGACTGCGCCCAACGTCGCCAGCGTCAAGACATCGCTGGTGATCCGCAACGCCAAGGACGATCCCGGCGTGCCCTTCGAGGTACTGGAAGAACGGTTGAGCCGCACCGCCTGAGCGGATGCGGCCCTGTGGTCGTGTCGGGCGGGGCTTGCCCCGCCGCCCGGTCAGACCCCCACGAGGTTTTCGACCACGTCCCTCGTCGTGCGCGTCATGCTGACCTGCCCGAAATCGTCCAGTGCCGAGATGTTGGGGAACATCGTCAGGTAGAGTGCCCGCATGTTCTGGCCCAGGGACTGCCCCGCCGTGTTGCCAGGGTGATAGGTTTCCAGGTCGACGCCGCCGATGCGGATGGTCGTGTGGCGTTGCACCATCAGGTGGAACAGCTGCACCGTGCCCATCGGCGTCACCTCCAGGAAGCGGTCGCCGTCGGCGTAGTCCTTGACCGGGGCCAGCACGCTGTTCTGACCCAGCAGATCCTCCAGCCGGGGGTGACGCACCACCATTCGTGCGGCCGGGCCCAGCAGCAGGTCCATCGGTGGATGCCCCATCCCGAAGGCATCGGTCGTGATCCGCGTCATGTGGGTGAGCGTGGTCGCCTCGTCCTCGTGGCCGGGGACATAGGTCGTGGAGCCGATCCAGGTGACGGGCTCCGACCCGCTGGCGGTCAGGATGTAGTCGCCGGGCACGAGGTCCTCGATGGCCACCGGGCCGCGCACCGTTTCGATCAGCGTGCCGCGCGCAAAGGCCGAGGCGCATTCCTCGAAGAACGGAGAGGCCGGGGCGACATGCTGGGTGAAGGAGACCGTGAGGTCGGGAAGCAGGGCGGCGACCTCGTATTTGCGCATGAGAGAGCCTGCGCGGCGAGGTCGCCCGTCCGGAGAGAGTTCCCGTTCCTGAGAAACGGGAAGAGAGAGAGCCGGGTCAGCCGCCGGGGCAACGCCCGAAAGGCCGCGATGGAGGCGGGTCATGTGAACACCCCTTGAGGTTGGTCACATCCGTGTTGGCCCCCACCAACAACGACAGACGGAATATTGAAACAAGTAACTGACTGATGCCGATCTGGCCGCAATCGGCCTGGCCTGTCAAAATTGGCGCGCTTGAGGGGTTGCGGCGGGCGACAATGCGGAAGCTTCTCCGGGATTGTCGGACCTGGCGGGACATTGGTGCCACATTCCGCCGGCTGCGCGGCGAATCGAAGCCTGTCGGATGTCTGGGGGAGGGGCCTGTGGACGGGCGCGGGGCGCTATCCAGGCTGGCCGGGAGTGGACCGGCGCGGCATAGCCGCGACGGCCGGGGACTTGGTCACAATACAGGGATACAGGGCGTTTCCGGCCCTGCCACGGAAGGGTCAGGCGCTCTTGACGCTGGGCTGGCGCGGGGCCTGCGCCTGTTCGCGGCGGACGATCATGGCCGTACGCGGGGCGCCGCGTTCGAACGGCAGGCGCGGTGCGCCCTTGCGGGCGGTTTCCGTGATCGATGCGATAAAGCGGCGCTGCGGTTTCATGACGTGTCCTCTGCTCTGCCTCTGGTCGTGCCTGTCCGTAGAATTTGCAGCGAATTGCGGCATCATTGGGACAATGGCGGGCCAATAGGCGGATTGTTTCCGGCGGGGGCCGGGCATAGCGTCTAGAGCCGGATGGCAGAGATCAGGCGGCCATAGTCCGCCTCTCCGGCATGGGTGGCGCGGCGGTAGGAATAGAACCGATCCGGGTCGGAATAGGTGCAATGACGTGTCCATTCCGCCTCGACCCCGGCCTCGCGCAGGCGGTGCAGCCCGTAGGCGGGCAGGTCGAACATCATGCGGTCGCCCGTGCCGCCGGCAAAGAACCGGCTGTTGCGCCCGTCCTCGATGACGAAATCCTCGAAGAACTCGGGGCCGACCTCGTAGGCGCGCTGACTGATCGAGGGGCCGATCACGGCGCGAATCCCCTCGCGCGTGGCGCCGAGGGCCAGCATCGCCTCGACCGTGGCCTCCAGCACGCCATCCCGCGCACCGCGCCAGCCCGCGTGGGCCGCGCCGATCACACCTGCGCCGTGGTCGGCGAACAGCACCGGCTGGCAATCGGCGGTCAGCACCCCCAGCGCCACGCCGGGCGTCGCGGTGACAAGCGCGTCTGCCTTCCTGTCCGAGGCATCCTGGGGCTGTACCACGGTGACGACATCCGGCGAATGCACCTGGTGCACGGTCAGCAGGCGGTCGGGCGCGGTTTCCATCGCGTTGGCCACGCGCGACCGGTTGATTGCCACGATTTCCGCCTGGTCCGAGGAGCCGGCGCCGCAGTTCAGCCCCGAGAAGATACCCGAGGAGGCGCCGCCCCGGCGCGTGAAAAAACCGTGGCGCAGGGGGGAGAGGCTCAGCGAAGTGATGATCTCGAGCGTCATGGCGTGGCGCGCAGCTCCAGTCCGGGCGGGGGCGGGGAACCCTGTGGCAGCAGGGCGATGGTCTTGAACAGTGATCCCATTTCCGCCGGATGCGTCAACCGGCGATGTGCGGCAATGTGGCTGTCCAGCGCCTCGCCGCTGAGTCGCTGCGCCAGCGCCTGGGCCCGCGCGGTGATCCCCAGGCGTTCCAGGAAAACACCCTGCGGGGTCAGCAACGTATGGGTGGCGGGGGCGGCGGCAGTGGCCAGGGCCTCGAAATCGACATGGGTGGTGAGGTCGGACTCTCCGGGGGTGGCGAGCGGGTTGGCGGCCTTGTGCCCCTGCAGGGCCTGCAAGGTGTCACCAAGCGAGCGCCAGTCGCCATAGTCGACGATCAGCGCAAGCCCGCCATGTCGGGCGATTCGGGCGCCAAGGGTGGCTGTGATGGCCTGCGCCGGGGCACAGGTCTCGACGATGTCGCCGTCGCGCGTGTCCTGCAGCCTGTGGGCCAGGCCGGGCTGCGGGGCGGGCGCGGCAAGGCCAAGCGCAAGCGTGCCCGCATCGTCCAGCCCGACGACCCGTTCCTGCCAGGCCTCACCCGCGCGCTGGAACTGGCGCACCGGCAGCGCGTCAAAGAACTCGTTGGCGACAAGGAAGATCGGCCCCTCGGGCAGATCCTCGACGCTGTCATGCCATGTTGCCTGCGGCAGGCGGCCGGCCTGTTCGGTGCGCAGCTTGGGCGAGGTTTCGACAAGATGCAGGCGGGCGGCGTCGTGAAAGCCGGGAACGCGGGCGGTGGCGCGCAGGATGTCGGCCATCAGGGTGCCGCGCCCGGGGCCAAGCTCTGCTAGGACAAAGGGCGAGGGCGCCCCCTGGTCCATCCAGCTTTGCGCCAGGCACAGGCCCACCAGCTCACCGAACATCTGGCTGATTTCAGGCGCGGTTGTAAAATCGCCCGCCGCGCCCAGAGGGTCACGCGTGCTGTAATAGCCGTGCTGCGGATGCATCAGGCAGGCGGCCATGAAGTCGGCCAGCGTCATCGGCCCGTTGGCCATGACCTGCCGGACCAGGATATCGCGCAGTGCGGTCAAGAGGCCGCGTCAGCCCTGGCCCCGCGCGCGCGGTTCAGGGCGAACCAGATTGTCAGCGCCCCACCCAGGATCATCGGCAGGGTCAGCAGTTGCCCCATCGTCAGGCCGTAGCCGTTCACCTGCAGGGCAAGACCCAGCGGGTTGCCTTCGGACTGGAACTGCGCGTCGGGCTGGCGAAAGAACTCGACGATGAATCGCCCGATGCCATAGCCCATGAAGAAGGTGCCCGCGACTGCGCCGGGCCGTTTCAGCCACCCGCGCGAGACCATCCAGATCAGTACGATCAGCAGCACCAGTCCTTCGAGCGTTGCCTCGTACAGCTGCGAGGGGTGACGCGCACAGAGTTCGCCAAGGGGCTGGCCGCAGTCCTGTGCCAGTTGGCCGGGAAAGATCACCGCCCAGGGCGCGTCCGAGGGGCGGCCCCAGAGCTCGGCGTTGATGAAATTCGCCAGCCGGCCCAGCAGCAGCCCCGGCGGTGTCGCCAGCGCCAGCAGGTCCGAGGCCGAGGCCAGTGGCACCTTGTTGCGCGCGCAGAAGATCCAGACCGCCAGCACCACGCCGATCAGCCCGCCGTGAAAGGCCATGCCGCCCTGCCAGATCATCAGGATTTCCGCCGGATGCGTCAGGTAGTAGCCGGGCATGTAGAACAGGACAAAGCCCAGCCGCCCACCCAGGATGATGCCCAGGATCACCCAGGTCAGCAGGTCCTCGATCTGGCGCGGGGTCATGGGCGGCGTGTCATTGGCCCACAGGTGCGCACGCTTGACCGCCCAGAGGGCCAGCCGCCAGCCGATCAGGATGCCCGCGATATAGGCGAGCGCGTACCAGCGCAGCGCGAATTCGAACCCGAAAAGCGCGATGGAAAAGACCTCTGACGAGAGATCGGGAAAGGGAATGGCGGCCTGCATGCGTCCTGTTGCCTCTTGTCGCGCGGCGAAGTCAACCTTGAGGGTTCCGCCTTGTGCGACCATATAGGCAGGGAATGCAACGGCGGAGTGACCCAATGCAGACGCGTAACAAGGTTTTCGAGGATATCAGCCAGCTGATGACCAACGCTATGGGCGTGGCCCAAGGCGCGCGGGAAGAGGCGGAAACCGCCATGAAGTCGATGATCGACCGCTGGCTTGCGGATCGTGATTTCGTCACCCGCGAGGAATTCGACGCGGTCCGCGCGATGGCGCAGAAGGCGCGCGAGGAAAACGAAGCGCTGAAGGCGCGTATCGAAGCGCTGGAAAAGGGCTGAAGCCCTGACGGCATCGGGCCGGATTTCGCGGAAATGAGATGAAACCTCTCATTTCCGTCCTGGCCCGGCGCAAGACTCTCATTCCTGCAAACTTGCGCGGTTTCTGACCGCAGGGGTTTGACAGTCCGCCCCTCCTTGGCTTTCGGTAGCGCCAACACGAGGAGGCGGGACATGTATCTGGGTTTGGATATGGGAACCTCGGGGCTGCGGGCCCTGTTGGTGGATGGCAACGGTGCGCCGGTGGGCAGCGCCGTGCGGGCCTATGCGCCGAAACATCCGCATCCCGGCTGGTCCGAACAGGATCCGGCGGATTGGGTGGCGGCGGTGGACGGCGCGCTGGGCGAACTGGCCGCCGCACATCCCCAAGCCATGTCCGCTGTGCGGGGCATGGGCGTGTCAGGTCACATGCATGGTGCCACGCTGCTGGATGCCGACGGTGCGGTGCTGCGTCCCTGCATCCTGTGGAACGACACCCGCAGCGCGGCCGAGGCCGCAGAGCTGGACGGAGCGGCGGCGGTACGCGACCTTTCGGGCAATATCGTCTTTCCGGGGTTCACCGCGCCGAAACTGCTCTGGGTGGCGCGCAACGAACCCGATGTTTTTGCCCGCACCGCGACGGTTCTGCTGCCCGCCGCCTACATGAACTTTCACCTGACAGGCGAACGCTTTGCCGACATGTCGGACAGCGCCGGCACCGCTTGGCTGGATGTGGGCGCGCGCGACTGGTCCGCGCGCCTGCTGGAGGTGTCGGGGATGCGCCCCGACCAGATGCCGCGCCTCGTCGAGGGCTGCGAGGCGGGGGGCACCCTGCGCCCCGACCTCGCGGACCGTTGGGGCATGTCTGCGGGTGTGATCGTGGTCGGCGGGGCGGGCGACAACGCGGCTTCGGCCTGTGGAGTCGGCGCGATGCGCGAGGGAACGGGTTTTGTCTCGCTGGGCACATCGGGTGTCGTGCTGACCGGGCGCGACGGCTATGCGCCGCTGCCGGAAAGCGCGGTCCACACCTTTTGCCACGCGGTGCCGGGGCAGTGGTACCAGATGGGGGTGATCCTGGCGGCAACGGACAGCCTGAACTGGTTGTCGCGGGTGACGGGGGCCTCCCCGGCGGAGCTTGCGACCGAGCTGGGCGACACTTTTGACGGGCCGGGAGCGCTGCGCTTCATGCCCTACCTTTCGGGTGAGCGGACGCCGCACAACGACAGCCGCATCCGGGCGGGGTTCTTGAACATCGACGTGGGCAGCAGCCGCCGCGACATGACGCGCGCGGTGATGGAGGGCGTTGCCTTTGCCCTGTGTGATTGCGCCGAGGCGCTGAAGGCCTCCGGCGCACGGCTGGACAGCCTTCTGGCCATCGGCGGCGGGGCGCAGTCGCGCTATTGGGTGGAACTGATCGCGACGGTCCTGGATGTGCCGCTGGCCTTGCCCGACAAGGGCGATTTCGGCGCGGCGCTGGGTGCGGCCCGGCTGGCGATGGTGGGGGCCGGGGCGGGCACGGTCGACGAGATCATGACGCCCCCGCCCGTGCGCGAGACCATTGCGCCGAATGCGGCGCTGACCGGCGCCTACCGCGACGCCTATGCCGCGTGGCGCGAGATTTATCCGGCAGTGAGGGGGCTGACATGAGCACGGGATTTTTCGACGGGATCGACACCATCCGGTACGAGGGGCCGCAAAGCACCAGCGAACTGGCCTATCGCCACTACGACCCCGATGAGATGGTCATGGGCAAGCGCATGGAGGATCACCTGCGTTTTGCCGTCGCCTGGTGGCACAGCTTTGCCTGGGAGGGGGGCGATCCGTTCGGCGGTCAGACCTTTGTCCGGCCCTGGCATCCGCAGGACGACATGGGGCGCGCGAAGATGAAGGCCGACGTGGCCTTCGAGATGTTCGGCATCCTGGGCCAGCCCTTTTATTGCTGGCATGACGCGGACATCCGGCCGGAAATGGGCAATTACGCCGACAACCTCGCCGGGCTGGAAGAGATCACTGACTACATGGGCGAAAAGCAGGAGGCCACGGGGACCCGGCTGCTCTGGGGGACGGCCAACTTGTTCTCGCACCGGCGGTTCATGTCGGGGGCGGCGACCAACCCGGACCCGGAGGTCTTTGCCTTTGCTGCCGCGACGGTGAAGGGCTGCATCGACGCGACGCATAAACTCGGCGGGCAGAACTATGTCCTCTGGGGCGGGCGAGAGGGGTATGAAACCCTGCTGAACACCGACCTGGGCCGCGAAGCCGACAACATGGCGCGCTTCCTGTCGATGGTGGTGGATTATAAGCACAAGATCGGGTTCGAGGGCACGATCCTTGTCGAACCCAAGCCGCAGGAACCGTCGAAGCATCAGTATGATTACGACGTGGCCACCTGCATCGGCTTCCTGCGCAAGTACGGGCTGCAGGACGATATCAAGCTGAACATCGAGCAGGGACATGCGATCTTGGCCGGGCATTCGTTCGAACATGAGCTGGCGCTGGCGGCCACCGAAGGGATGCTGGGGTCGATCGACATGAACCGCAACGACTACCAGTCGGGCTGGGACACCGACCAGTTTCCGAACAACGTGCCCGAGGTGGCGCTGGCCTACTACCAGGTGCTGAAGATGGGCGGGTTCACCACCGGCGGGACCAATTTCGACGCCAAGCTGCGGCGGCAGTCGCTGGACCCGGTGGACCTGGTGGCCGCCCATGTGGGGGGCATGGACATCTGCGCGCGCGGGCTGAAGGCGGCGGCGGCGATGCTGGAGGACGGCGGGCTGGAGCAAGCCCTGGCCGAGCGGTACGCGGGTTGGGACACGCCCGGGGCACAGGCCATGTTGCAAAGCGACCTGGGGGCGATCCAGCGCAGGGTGCTGGAGGAGGGGATCAATCCCGAGCCACGGTCCGGCCGGCAGGAACGGCTGGAAAACTGGGTCAACCGGTTCGTCTGAGGGGGAGGCCGCTCAGGCGGGCCCGGGGGCGTCGTCGATCTGGTGAATCCAGACCTCGAACCCGGTCAGGTCGTGGCGGCCGAAACTGTGGATCAGCGGCACGTCCGCCGCGTCACGTCCGCGCGCGATCAGCACCCGGCCAAAGCGGGTGTCGTTGTTGCGCGGATCGAAGACCCACCATTGCCCGCCCAGGTAGACCTCCATCCAGGCGGCGAAATCCATTGG
>NZ_JARAMO010000298.1:0-22397 GCF_028807275.1 Mameliella sp. AT18 | reverse complement strand
TGCGCCGTCCCTGACCCGGACAGATTCGGAAACCAGGCATTCGGCCATGCCACCACACTCACGTGGTGGTCCCCGAACATCTGGAGACAAGACCATGGCTTACGAGACCAAGACCGAGGGCGACCTTTGCCAGCAGTGCGACCACACCGGTATCACGGAGGCCGGAACGGCCACCGGGTGCCAACATGACGATGATGGCGGCTATGTCGTTCCCTGCACCGCCTGCGGCAAAGACGCGTCGCGGACGGACTGGCAGACCATAGATGGCGGGAGCGTCAACTTTCACTGGCGGGAGGTCTGCGCGCATTGCGGGCACGTCAGCGAGTCTCTCTTCGCCTGAACGTCACTGCTCACCGGGCGGCTCCGTTGCCCGGTGAGCCTTGCCTCTTCATCCTTGCGACATCCATGCGACCGGCGGCTGCGATACCGTCCACAAGAGCAGCCCCGCCCGGCCCCTGGCCGGGCGGGGCTGCTCCGCGTTGCAACTGGCCGAGACCACGCGGTCGGGTGACCAGGATGATCCGTGAGCGATTTGTGGTCATGACGGGCCCCTGCCGGCGGTTGCACCGCCGTCACCGCGCTCGCAGGTTCCGGCCGTGCCGGCCTCCACCCGGAACACGGTGCTCCCTGGACACGCTGAGCGGCATACCCCGGCGGCCGTCTCCTCCGGAGCCATCCGGCGGGGTTGCCCTCATGCGCGCCAGAAATCCCGCGATCCGCCCGTTCGGGTGCAGATCTCTGGGGCGGGCGCAGCGCATCGACCGCGCCGCACGTTGTCGGCGCCCAATCCCGGTCGGCAACCCTGCTGGCTGACCCGCAGCTTCATCACCGCCCGGGAGCGCGAGACCGGCGATGCGCTCGAGGCTGAAGAACGCGGGCGGGCCCACCGGGCGCGAGCGAACCATTTCACCCCCACGTTGGATTAGGGCGATCCGGACCTCTCCATATCTCATATACTCGACAGGACCGGTGGCGGCTGAGGAGCAAGTTGTACATCCGGGTCTCTCCTCTTTGCTATGCATGTGGATCGCACGGGGTCGGGCCGTCCGTTCCCTCCGCTGGCGCTCCGGCAAACACAAATACGGTTTCCACGCCCACCGGGCGCGAACCCTCCGCATTTGCGTTTGCGCCCGTCCCTTGTCCCCCGTGCCGGTCGATCCCCATCGCAAAAAGGAGAGACCCAAATGACCAACCACTACGTCGCCACCGTTCCCGTCAAGTTCACCGACAACGACGGCAAGGAACGCACCCGCTTCCAGCGCGTCGGCGCGATGTTCCGCAACACCCGCAACGGGGGCGGCTCGGAGTTCTTCAGCCTCAAGCTCGACTTCCCCGTCGCAGTCCAGGAGCTGGTGATGTTCCCGCCGAGCTCGAAGGAACCGCAGGAATAATCCACTGACGAGGATGGGTCGCCCACGGGCGGCCCTTTCCCTGTTCCAGGGAGTGCTGCGCCAGGTCCTGGAACAGGGCCTTCGGCCGGTGTCCCAGGGAAGGTGTCAGGACCGCGCGGTCCTGACGGGGACATCAGAGATCGCCTGGAACAGGTCTGCCGGCCAGCCTCAAGGGGGCCATCCGGAATAACAGCCGGGCTGCGCCCGCCGGTTTTTCCGGCAGAGATTTGGGCACCCAAATCTGTTCGCCCTTGACCCTGTCCGTCAGCCCCGTTGGGGGGGGGATTATGCACCGCCCCACGCTTCCGTCCGAACACATGCGTGTTCGGCCCGAAACTCGGGCGCGGGCATGACAGAAGGGCGATCGGTGGGCAGGTGGAGAGTGTCGGTTTTCCTGGGCCCTTCTGGCCGGGCCTCGCACCTGCGGTGCTCGGCCTGAAACGGAATTCAAGGTCGCCTGCCGGCAATCTGCGATAATATTGCATTGACCGTGATATATAGTTTCGTATGATGAGGGCGACCTTGAATGAAGGTGGCAGGAAATAGGGGGGCTTTCTTCCGCATGACCCGGACCAAGAGACTGACCGAGCTCGAGAGGGCGGAGATCGTCCGTGAGGCCGCGGATGGGGTCTCGACGTCGGAGCTGGCGGAACGGTTCGGCGTTACGGCTCGAGCGGTGCGCTACACCCTGAAAGCGGACGCGGATCGCCAGCGGGATGCGGCCGTGGCGACGGCCGCGGTAACGGTGAAGCTGACCCCGGAAGAGCTCGCCGCACTGGATGAGGTCTTGGCCACGGCTGGGATCGAGACCCGCACGGAAGGGCTCAGACGGCTGATCCAGGCGGCCGGGGGCACCTTCGTTCCAGACGCGAAGTTGGCGGGTGAACTGGCTCGCTACAGGGCCTCCCTGCACGAGGTCGGCAACGGTGTCGTGCAGATCGCCAAGCAGATGACCAAGGCCAACCAAATGGGGCAGGGAAGTGAAGGCGGAGCGGGCACCGAATTCTCAGAATTGCGCCTTGCGCAGATGCGCGGGCTGGCGCGGTTCATGCTCGATTCCGCTGACGAGATCGACCTGCTCCTGCGTCGTCGCCGGGACAGCATGCGGCTCTCCGCAACCTCCGCTCTGAGGGAGTTCGCACATGCGGCTGAATGATGCTGTCCATGATGTCACCGGGGAGATCTTCCGGGATGGCTGGAGCCGCATCCGGGGCTCGATGCAGGGGCTGCAAGCGTCCCGGCAGAAGCAACTCGTGCGCGCCGCGGCGGGTCATCGGGCGGCAGTCTTCAAGGCGATCCGGGGCGGGGGCACCATGACCCGCTCCCAACTGAGGAACCAGCTCGATTACCTCACCACGAAGTCCTCCCATATCGTCGACTCGAGCGGGTTCCTGGACGGCAAGACCAGGCTCGAGGCGCGCGAGATCAAGGACCTCACGGACCGCTTCTCCAAGCGTTGGAGTGCCGGGTTCAAGCCGAAACTCGGGCAGACGACGCACATGCTCATGTCCTATCCGATCGGCACGCGCGGCGAGGATGTCCGGGACATCACGGCAAATGTCGCCGAGCGGTTCTTCCAGTCCGACGAGGGACATTTCGACTACATCATCGCGGTCCATGAGGACCGGGATCACCCCCACGCGCATATAGTCTTGAACCGCCGATCGCAGGAGGGCGAGTTCTTCTTCCTCGGCCGCGACCACCGGTTCAACTACGACGATTTCCGTCTCGCGATGGTCGAGGAGGCCGAGAGGTTCGGCGTCCGGCTCGAGGCGACGAGGCGGCTGGATCGGGGCGTCGTGCATTACCCGCCCCGGACCCGCGAAGTCTATGCGGCGAAGGAAGAGGGCAGGGTGGCGGAACCCCGTCCTCGTGTCGGGGCGGATCTGGATCGCGCGCTGGCGGAGATCGCCAACACGCGGATCATCTATCACTCGCTCGCCGCGGAGGCCTCGAGGGAAAACCGCGAGGACATCGCCGATGCCCTGTTCCGGGCCGGGGCGCTCCTGGCGAAGGGCGGCAAACTCAATCTGGAAGGAGGCGTCTACATGGCCGAGGATCAATCTTTCGAGGACCTCAGAACCCGCTACGCCGACCAGGTCGAGCGAGTTCAGAACATGATCTCGGAGAAGTCGGAGGCGGAGCGGCCGAGACTCGAGAAGAGTCTGAACGAGATCCAGTCGCGGCTGGCACATATGCAGCCGCTGGGACTCCGGTCCGTCACCCTGACCGAGAAACCTTCTGACGGCGGGGTCTATTCGGAGACCAATATCGATGCTGCGCGGCTGGACCGCCTGCGCGATCCGGAGGTCCGGGCGCAGGTCGATACCGCGCTGCGGGGGACCGGGATCAGTTCTTCGGTGGTGGTCGCGCGGATGGAGACAGGTGCGCAGAATGCCGCGCTCGAGCGGCAATGGATCGCGGACGATCTGGTACGGGTTGCCGAGAAGGATGGTCTCAATCTCGAGCGTCACGCCGATCTTGAGACAGCGCGCGAGGTCCTCAACCGGGCCCATGTGCAGCTCGGCACCGCGCTGGAGCGGGCGGGCGTGTTGCGCCAGGACGGCGTCATGGAAGAGGAGGTCGCCCCGGAGCGGTTCCACTTCGATCGCGAGGCAGCCCGGGAGATGGAAGAGACCATCCGGCAGGAGATGCGCGCGGACGGCCTGACCCGGCAGCAGATCGAAGACCGGGACTGGGAGGTGGTCTCTAGCGCGGAACGCCGGATCGAGGCCGAGCAGCGCGCCTGGCTCGAGGCGCATCCGGAGCTGCTCGCGCGCCCGGGCGACGTGATCGACCGGTCGGAGCCCTACAGGGAGCACATCACCGACGAGGCCCGGGCCGGCGAGATCGCCCGCGAGGTCGACCGGATCATGGCGGGACGCGAGGTCCGGACCTCCGTTGCGGAGGCCGTCACCGAGGGGTTCCGGGACCGGTATCCGGACATGCCGTCGCATCTCGCCCGCGGGCTCGGCGTGACCTATGCCGACGTCGTCGAGGCGCGGGATACGGCAGCAATCAACGAGGTCCGCCGCGAGGCCGAGATGCGCGACGCGCTCGGGTCGGAAAGGACGGACGGCCGGCAGGTCGCCCGTGGGGAGCGCCTGCCGGACGAGATCGCGAGGGTCATCGACCACGAACGTGCGGGCTACCTCCACGCGCCGTTCCGGGATGACGGGGACCGTCTGAGCTACCGCGACGCCGTTGAGCGCGAGCTGGACGCGGCGCAGATCGACCGTGTGCGGGAGGGGGACGTCGACGTGCTGAAGACCCGGATCGAAGACCGTCTCGACCGGCTCTATGCCGCCAAGACCTACCTGCAGTCGGATGAATCCACCGCCAACAGCGAGGCGACCCGGGCCGTGGTCGAGGAGATCGCCGACCGGGAGTTCGAACTGCACCGTGCCGATCTGGTTGACGGGGAATCCGAGCGTGGGGAGACCCATTGATGGGAGGGTTCGGAAAGGGCCGCCTCGCCCTCGGCGTGGTGCTGGTCACGCTCGTCGCCACCCTGATCGGCTATGTCATCGCCTCGGCTGTCGTGACGTTCCGGGACCTGGGTTTCCGGGCGGAGATCGACTTCTTCTATATCGCCCAGAACTACCGGACGATCGGAGCCGCCCGTCCCGACGATTTCCGCCTGATCAACCTGATCATGGGCGGGGCGGGGGTCGCAGGCCTCATGATGAGCCTGGCGATGTCGGGTTCGGCGCTGACCCGCTTCGGCTACACCCACTGGCAGACCCGCCGCGAGATGAAGCGGAACGGCTTCTTCGGTGCGCCGGGCACGGGTTTCATCATCGGCAAGCTGGGCAAGCCCGGCTCGCGGGCGCCGTTTCTCTGCTCCCGGACCTTTCCGCATGCGTTGATCGTGGCGCCAACCGGGCGCGGCAAGACCACCGGTTTTGTCATCCCGAACCTCCTGACCTGGCAGGGCTCGGCGGTTGTGCTGGACGTGAAGGGCGAATGTTTCGAGGCCTCGGCCCGCCACCGGGCGGCGCAGGGCGACGCGGTGTTCCGCTTCGCGCCCACGGATTGGGAGGACAGGCGCACGCATCGCTACAATCCACTCTTGCGCATCTATGAGCTGAAGGACCCGGCGCGCCAGCAGATGGAGTTGCAGCTCCTGGCCACGCTCTTCCTGCAGAACGACAATGACCGCGTGCAGGGCCTCCTGAAGGGCGGGATCGATCTTTTTGTCGCCGCCGGCCTCCTGGCCTTCCAGCGTCGCCGGCCGACGCTCGGAGAGATATACCGGATCGCCGCCTCGGGCGGGCAGAAGCAGAAGGAATATCTCGCGCGCGCCCATGAGGTCCAGAACGCCGCGGCGCGGCTGATCTTCACGCGGCTGGCGTCGACTAACAACGACACGCTGACCTCCTATGTCTCGCTCCTGATGACCTCGGGGCTCGATCAGTGGCAGAACCCGGCGATCGATGACGCGACGGCAGTCTCGGATTTCGACTTCCGGACGATCCGCAAGAAACCATTCAGCGTCTACCTCGTCGTGCAACCCCTTATGGTGAAGCCGCTGGCACCGTTGATCCGGCTCTTCTTCTCGGACCTGCTTTCGGCGCTGCAGCACAAGGAGCCGGGTCCGGATGAACCCTGGCCGGTCATGATCATGCTCGACGAGTTCAACCGGCTCGGCAAGATGCCGAGCGTGGCCGAGAGCATCGAGGTGCTGCGCGCCTATCGCGGGCATCTGGCGGTGGTCACCCAGACCATCCCGGCCATCGACGAAATCTACGGCGAGAACACGCGGCGGGCCCTGCAGGGCAATGCCGGGATCAAGCTCTACCTGACGCCTTCGGACGAGAAGACCGTCGAGGAGTTGAGCAAGGCGGTTGGCAAGACCACGAAGACCGTCGTCACCCGATCCCGCGCGGTCGGCAAGAACCCGTTCGAGGGCCGCAGCCAATCGGAGCGGACCGAAGAGGTCTCGCTCCTGCCCGAGGATGAGGCACGCCGCCTGCCGCTCGACGAGATCGTCGTCGTAGTCGACGCGCAGATGCCGGTCCGGGCCAAGCGGGTGGTGTATTTCGAGGATCCGTTCTTCAAGGGCATCCATGCGGCTCAGGAGGGGGAATTTCCATTTCCGAAGGGGCCGGTCCCTCCGATGGGGGAATTGCCCTTGAGTGTCCGGGCGATGCCCACGGCGCCACGAGGATCAGGTCTGACGGAGCGTGACTTTGAGGCCAGGATGGGTCTTACGGAAGCCGGTGAAAACTTGGCCGTCCATGACGCACCTGCTGCGGCGTCCCGGCCTGTCCGCGCTGCTGTCCTCGCGGACGAACAGCGGCAGATGGAGATGGATTTCGGAGGGCAGGAGGCGCTCAAGCTCGATGATCCGAACGAGCGGGACAAGGAACAGATTGAGCGGGCACTCAGCGATCTGGAGCGATTGGAAGGGGAAATGACGAGTTCGGCGAAACTTGTTGGAGAGGCTGGCGAGAAACTCGAGGCCGGTTAAACGCCCAGGCAGTTTCATTGCGGGTTCGCATTGCAATAGGGTCCGCCGTAACCGGCTAATTCGCCGGGTATCCGCAAGCGCGGCCCCGGCGACTGGGTTTACTGCAACAGGATATCGTCCTGCAAATCAGCCAGCGTGACGTTGAGGATTGTCAGCGTATCGCCGTTCCCGAAATCGAATACAACGTCGCTGCCTTGTTGCGAGGCATCTGCCAGGGCATCCTGAACCGTGGCGTAGCCCATGTTGAACAACAGGATCTCGTCGACGTCATCTTCGAAGTCATTGATCTGATCGTGGTCCCATCCGCTTGTGAAACGGAAGGTGTCGGCACCTGAATGTCCGATGAGGATGTCGTCGCCACCACGACCACTGATCGTATCGTCACCACCGCCACCCCAGATCGTGTTGGCAGATCCATCCCCGGAAAGAATATCCGAGAAATTGCCGCCATGCAGGTTTTCGATGCTGATGTAGCTGTCTCCGGCTGCCTCGCCGGTATTGACGCCCGGAGAGGCCAGATCGGCCCGCACCGCCGTTGTCGCGGTGTTGTATTGCGCCCGGTCCACACCGTCCCCGCCGTTCAGCGTATCCGCCCCTTGGCCGCCGATCAGACTATCATTGCCGTCCATGCCGGACAGGAGGTCGTCGCCCGCGCGGCCCTGGATTTCATCATGGCCAAGGCCGCCCCAAAGAACGTTCTCGGCATCGTCACCATACAGGGTGTCGTCACCGCCCCCGCCGTGGAGGTTCTCGATATCGATGTAAATATCGCCGGCCGCGGCGCCGCTATTGTTCCCAGGCGTCGCCAGATCCGCGACCAATCCGCTATCCGTGGTGTAATACTGGGCACGGTCCGTGCCATCGCCACCGTTCAAAGTATCGGCTCCCGCGCCACCCCAGAGGACATCATCGCCGGTGCCGCCGTCGAGACTGTCGTTGCCGCTGCGACCGTGGATCTGGTCATGGCCGCCCCGTCCCTGGATGAGGTTGCTGCCGGTGTCGCCGCGGAGAGTGTCGTCGCCATTTCCGCCTGTCAGGTTCTCCACCGAGATATAGACATCCCCTGCGGCAGAACCAGTATTGTTTGCCGAGATTTGCAGGTCAGCGACAAAGGCGCTGTCGGCGGCGTAGTAGAGTGCGAAGTCCAGGCCATCGCCACCATCTAGCGTGTCGGCTCCGGCGCCGCCGGTCAGTACATCATTGCCGGCGCCGCCAGTCAGACTGTCGTTTCCATCCCGACCATCCAAGGTGTCCGCCCCAGCATCGCCATGCAGTGTGTCATCGGTCATGTCACCAGAAAGACTGTCACTGTAAGCACTTCCTCGGACTTCCTCGATCCCGAAATAGCTGTCACCGGCTGCATAACCTGTGTTCAACGCCGTGTTGGCGAGATCGATCGTCAGTCCCGAGGGCGCGTCGGTGTATTGCGCGACATCAATGCCTGTGCCGCCGCGCAGTTGGTCGGAACCGGCGCCGCCGATCAGGATGTCATGACCTTCGTCACCATAGAGCGTGTCAACGCCATCCCCGCCGTAGAGGATATCGTTGCCTTCCGAACCATTCAGCTCGTCATTTCCGCCAAGACCGAAAAGGATGTCCTGTTCGACATGGCCATAAAGCGAGTCGTTTCCGGCACTTCCGTCCACCTTGAAATAACCCTGCCCATTGTCCCGCCAGTCCGGATCGAATGCAGGGGAGACGGTGAAGACGAACATGCTGTCGTCGTTGAAATCCGACAATTGCTTGCGCAGAAAGACAATCGTGACGCCTCCGCTGGCAAAGACGACGTTCTCGCCCTGTTGCGTGAGCAAGGCCCGGACCTGCGCGGCAGTGGTGAAGCCAAAATCCGCAAAGACAAGCTGGTCCCAGTCTTCGAGACCGACGATGGTGTCCGTCCCGCTGTCACCAGCCCGGATCACGTAGCGGTCCATCAGGATGCCACCAAAGACCGTGTCATCACCGGAACCGCTGTCGAGAATATCGTCGAAGCTGTTCGACCGGACCCAGTTATAGACATCCGTGCCCGTCGCCGCGACGAACTCGTCGCTCTGGACCATCGCTTCGACGAATTCTGCCCTTGTTTGGCCGTTGTCGAGCGCTGTGGTGCCATCAAGGATTTCCTGCGATGTTCCGCTGCGCCCCAGAATCTCTGAATACATGGCCTCGACGAAGGCTTGGTTGCCAAGCGCGCCATAACTGCTTTGGAAGGCGCTTGAAGCGACATACTCAGCGACAAGTTCGCCAAAGCTCTTGCCCTGTGCCAGATCGAGCGTCTCGCGCAGGTAAGTGTCCAGGTCGATCGTACTGGGATCGCCGCTTACCAAGGCCGTGTAGAGACGGAACAGATCGTCCGTATAGGCCGCCTGGTAACCCGCATCGGTAAAGAGCAGGGCGGCATCGGCCCAATAGCCATCCGCTTCGGCGCTGAGCGCGATTCCGACCACAACCTCGGCACGGGTCTTCGTCCCGTTGGCGAGATGCGTGGTCCAGGTACTCAACCCGGTCGGGTCAGGTTGACGGCCAAGCCCGTTGATGTAGAGATAGGTGACGAACTCCTCGTCGGTCATTACCCCCTGTGCCTGGAACTCGGGCGAAGCAAGGAATTGCTCCGCAGCCTCTTTCATCGACAACGAGCCGTTGACCACCTGGTTGACCCAATTGAGGTGGCCGGTTTGATCCGGATCGCGGGCCATTGCCGCGCCGTAGTACTGTACAAACTCGATGGCGACAGGATCGGTCTTGTAGTTCCAGACTTCGGAATAGAGCAGATCGTTGCCACCATGCCCGAGAAGCGTATCGCTGCCTCCCTGACCATAGAGAGTGTCATTGCCTGTCTGACCGAGAAGGCGATCATCACCGGCCCCACCGTCGATGACATCTGCACCGCCACCGCCTTCAACGGTGTCTGCGCCGTCACCGCCGAAGAGCGTGTCATCCGCCGCCCCACCGTCCAGCGCATCCGCACCGGCATCTCCATACAGGCTGTCGTTGCCTTCACCGCCATCGAGTGTGTCCGCACCATCCGCACCGAACAAGGTGTCGTTTCCGGCCCGCCCCAGCAGCCAGTCCCGGCCGGCTCCGCCGCCAAGCAGGTCTGCGCCATCACCGCCATCCACCAGGTCGTCACCGGCGCCGCCTACGAGGATATCCGCTCCACCTAGTCCGTATAGGGAGTCTGCCCCCAAGAGACCGTTCAGCGTGTCATTGCCCTCGGTGCCATCGAGGTGTTCGGCGTTCTCGGCGCCCGTACGCGAGACACCGGTGAAATTCTCCCTGGTCCAAATCGTGCCATCGCCGTAGATCAGCGCCTCGATCCCACGCGTTTCCGATCCATCGTACTGGTTTCGGATGAGGATGGTCTCCGCGAAGCTCCCGCCATCGACAACAACTTCCATGTCATCTGGATCGGTTCCGAGTTGAAGAGCCAATTCTCCAAGAGCGATTTCCTCCAGCCAGAGGACATCCGCGTCCGCTACGGGCAGTCCCGAATCCGTAATTGTGTCGTTGCCATCGCCCCGCCGCCATACGTAGGTGTCGGAACCGTCACGACCGACAAGTGAATCAGCTCCCGCGCCACCGTCGAGAGTGTCGTTGCCATCGCCACCGTCCAGTGTGTCTGCGCCTTCCAGGCCGAGGATATAGTCCCGGTACGCGGTGCCGTCGATGACGTCATCATTGGATGTGCCAAAGAGCCGGGCCCTGTCCTGTATCTGTTCCAGGGTCCAGGTCTGACCATTGTCAAAGGTGATCGCTTCGATCCCGCGCCCGTCCGTCGGGTTGCGGAACTGGTCCCAGATTTCGATATCGGTCAAACCCGAAGAGGTGACGATTCTCACGGTCAGGTTGTTGCTGTTTGGATCACGTATGAGGGAAACCTCTCCCGGCGCCACATCTCCCAGTGCCAGGATGTCGGCGTCCGAGGCGCTTCCTCCGTCATGCACGAGGTCGGCGCCATCGCCGTCCAACCAACGGTAGGTATCGCTGCCTGCCTGGCCAACAAGCGTGTCGCTCCCGGCCCCACCGATCAACGTGTCATTTTCTGCGCCGCCCAACAGGCTGTCATCGCCCGCGCCGCCATCGATCACATCCCTCAGTTCCGTGCCGCTCAGCGTATCGGCACCCGCGGTGCCGGTGAGCGAGGTGTTGGCAAGGATCTGGTCCAGGTTCCAGACCGAACCGTCCTGGAATGCGATCTCTTCGATCCCCAGCCCAAGGTTTGCCTGGGCAAACCGGTCCGTCACGGTGATCGTGCTGGTCAAGCCGAATTGTGTAACGAGGATCTTGAGGTCGTTGCTCGCCGCCTCGCGTATCAGCTCCACGTCACCGGGCATGACATCTGTCAGGACCAGGCGGTCTATCTCGGTTGTATCGGAACCAGTATCGACGATCTGGTCATTTCCATCCCAGAAAGCCCAGAGGTAGGTATCGCTGCCACTGCCGCCGTCGAGTGTATCCTGGTGCAATCCACCGTCGATCGTATCGTCACCGCCGTTGCCATTCAGGACGTCCGTTCCGTCGAGGCCATCGATGAAATCGTCCACCCCTGTCCCAGACAGCGTGTCCGCGGTATTTGTCCCGATGCTGATCTCCTGTGCCGCCTCGTCGTCCAGCACGTCCAACACGGTTCCATCTTCCAGGAGAATCCGCTCAATGCCTTTGCCCGTGGAGGCAGACGCAAGGCGGTCCTTGATCGTGATAACCTCGCCGGACCCGCTTATGGTTACGAGGATATCGTCACCGGACCGGGAGAGCGTCAATTCATCAAGCCCAACACCATTCAAGTGCAAGGCGTCAGTTTCTCCGGCAGGCCCGCTGTCGTTGATCGTGTCGCTGCCATCGCCGGGTGACCAGACATAGGCATCGTTGCCATTTCCGCCGAGGAGGCTGTCGTTTCCAGTTCCTCCTTCGACGATATCGTCGCCGGAACCCGCGTTTATGGTATCGTTTCCACCGAAGCCGAGGAGGTTGTCGCCGTAGCCGGTCCCGTTCAATGCTTCCGATGTGGCGTCCCCCCGCGTTTCCGTCAGGGCCAGGATATCGTCGAGTTCCAGCCGCGTCCCGTCGCCGAATTCGATCGCCTCAATGCCCCGGAATTCATCCGTATGCTCGAACCGGTTTTTGACCAGGAGGGTGCCGCCATCCGGCCCTGCGATCGTGACGGTCAAATCGTCGCTGCCCGGGATACGGGTCAGTGTGACATCCCCCCGCGAGACATCTTCAAGGAGGAGTGTATCGATTTCGACAAGCGACGTCCCGGAATCCGAGATCGTATCGTCGCCATCTCCGCGCGACCAAACATAGCTGTCGTGACCATTTCCACCTTGGAGAAGATCACTATCCTCCCCGCCGATCAGTGTATCGTCGCCAGCACCGGATTGGAGCGTATCCGCACCCGCCAGGCCTTCCAGAAGATCGTCGCGCCCTCCGGAAGTCAGAGTATTGGCATTTGCGTTGCCATAGACCGAGGCCAGTTCGAAGATCTGCGCCTGCGACCAGGTGGTCCCATCCGGAAACAGGATCCCGGACAGGCTGTTTGTTGCTCCCTGCGTGGAGCCGGCAAAGAAATTCTTGACCGTGATGGTTTCGGTGCTTTCGCCAGGTGGCGAGATGTAGATCTTCAGATCATCGCCAACCTGTCGCATCGCGACATCTTCGGGACCGACATCGGCCAATTCCAACCAGTCGGTTGCGTCAGCAATATCGACCTCAATCTCCGGACCCAAAGGATCTTCCGGATCCGGGATCAACTTGGTCGTATCCTCCGAAATCGTGTCGTTTCCATCGCCTTTGGCCCAGCGATAGATGTCGCTTCCCTCACCACCATCGAGGGTATCGTCCCCAAGACCGCCGGTCAGCGTATCATCGCCCCGGTCACCGGTCAGTTTCTGGGCGCCACTGTCTCCGACGAGGTTGTCATCGAAATCGGTGCCGCCGACATTCCCTCCTTGGGCAGACGGTTCGGAACTGGTCGCGGCCAATATGTCGTCCAGCGACCAGACCGTGCCGTTGGAGAACAGGATTTCTTCGATCCCTTTACCGTGTGTGGCGTCCTGAAAACGGTTCGTCACCGTGATTGTCTCGATCCCCTGGCCTGTGTCGATGGAGATGACCAGGTCCTTGGTGCCCGAAGGACGCGTCAGCGTGACCTGTCCCGGCAGCACCTGGGACAGTTCCAGCCTGTCAGCCTCGAGTAGCGATTGCCCACCATCCGAGATCGTGTCGTTGCCATCGCCCGGCGCCCATCGATAAAGATCGCTACCGTTGCCACCGTTGAGAACATCCGAGTCACCGCCACCGATCAACAGGTCAGCACCATTGTTCCCGACCAGGGTGTCGTCTCCGGCTCCTCCATCCAGCGAATCCTGCCCGGTAGTCCCGGCCAGGTTCTGGGCGCCCGCCCCGCCGGATTGCTGATTGATCGTCGCCAATGCGGGGGCGATATGAGCGTTGCCGGTCGCGAGGTGGTCGGCGCTTTGTGCCAATGAAACCGCGAACTGCGCCTTGGAAATCCGACCCGAGTCAAGGTGACCTTCCCACAGCGCCTGTTCGGCGGCAGTGGGCGCGCGACCTAGCCCGTTCCAGTAGGCTTGGGTGACCAGTTGCGCATTGGTCAGCCCGCCGAGGCCAGCGGTCTCAACGCCGTGAACGTCACCGTCGAGCGCGAGCAATTCCAGGGCCAGGTCCTCAAGCGTCTCCGGCGTGCCCTCAGGGTCTGCCGGGCCGTTCATCAAACGGTCCGTCAGCTCGGCCAGTTCCTGCGTGCTGGGCGCCCGATCATAGATGACGTCGACCAGGTTCGTGACCAACGCCTCGACATAGGTCCGGTCAAGCACCCGCTCGAATTCCGCCGGGTTCATGACCACGTCGAAGTTGTTCGTGATCCGGTGGCTATTGCCCACGACGATATGTTCCGAGGAGTCCGCGATATGGTGAACCAGATCCTGCCGTGACATCCCCGCTATGGTGATCGGATCCTCCGGGTCCCCGGCCGGAAGCGAAGGTTCTTCTTCCTCTTCGTTCGTGTCGAAATTCGACAGCGCCTGAAGATAGGTGTCCAGCTCATCCAGGCTGGGAGCGCGGCCATAGCTGTTCAGGAAAACCTGGGTAATGAATTCCGCATCGGTCAGTTCCTCACCATAGCGCGCGGTGAATTCGCCAGAGCCCATCAGGTCGCTGGCAAGCTGCTCGGCATCCAGTTGCCCATCGGCGATATAGTAGACCAGCGTTTCCAGCTCGTAGGCGTCAAGATCGCGGTCGAGGAGGGTGTCATAGAGCCGCTCGGCCTCGGCGATGATCGCGGCCTTGGTCTTCTGGTCGAGCGATGTGGAATAAGTCTCCACTTCGGGATCCGGCGCTGTCAGGTCGAGCAGTTCGGAGATATACCCGTGTGTGTAGGTCAGCCAGGGCTCCGGCGTTCCGGGGCTACTGATCACCAGCGTCCAGTGTTCGACACCGAAAGGATCGACCTCATGATGCGTGGAGATATTGATCTGGGCATTGGCAACGTCACCGCCATTGTCCCAGCTATAGCTGCCGCTGCCATCTGGCACATAGCGCGTGGTCTGGACCAGGTCGCCCCGATGCTCGGTCATGACCAGTCCATCAGCGTCTAGCGTTTCCACGAAACGGCTGGTCTCGGCGCCAAATTCGTCGAACGTCCGGGTTGTCGTGATCTCTTTTCCGTCCGCGAACACCTGGGTCTCGATGGTCTTGTCCGGCAACCCGTTGCCGTCAAAATCCAGCGTCCGTTGGACGGTCCGTCCGTCCGCGCTGATCTCGGTCACGGACCGGCTGCGCAGGTCGCAATTGGCATAGGTAACTTCGCGCAGGATTGTCCGGCGACCATCGTCGTGCAACGTGGTGGTAGAAGTTTCGGACCCGTCGATATCCCCGTCGCCGTCCATGTCGATGCTGCGCACAGAGGAAAGGCCGTCCGCGGCCGTGATTTCAGTGGATTCGTATGTCAGTTGCGCGCCGATCATTTCCTGGATGACCAGTTTGCGGGCACCATCTGCCTCGAAAGAGGTATCTATGCTGCGTTCGATATCTCCAATGCCATCCGCATCCAGGTCCAGCACCGTCTGCCGAAACATGCCGTTGGCATCTTCCACACGTGTGATCTCTGCATCTACGGAGCCACCGGCGCCAATGTCCCGATACTGCGTGGTGAGCGCCTGGTTTGCGTCCAGACTGCTTTCGACTTCGCGATCCAACAGGCCGTCGCCATCCAAATCGATGGCCAGCGAGGTCTCGAGTCCATCGTCGCTGACGGTCTTGATCGATTCAAAGGTCAGCACATAGCCGGCGGCATACCGCTGCAAGGTCTCCACGTAGCCGCCGATGGCGCCATCCTGGCGGGTGTAAATCCGGTTCGCCGTCCCGTCCCCGTCACTGTCGGTCGAGACCGTTGAATAGAGTCCGTCACCGCTGGTGTAGTTTGTGATTTCGGTCAAGAGGGCCGAGGATGCGTCACGCGTGGTCTGGACCCGCAGGGTCGCGCCATCTTCAGCAAAAATGGTCTCATCCCGGGTCAGGAAATCCGAGACGCCATCCCCGTCAAGGTCGATCCGGCCGGAGACCGCCATTCCATTGGTGCTTGTCAGGTAAGTGGCGGAGGCAATCACCTCGAACCGCGCGTCCAGGTGCGTGACATCGCGTCGTGTCACCCCGCTGGCGGCCAGACTGGTGATGTCACGCATGGCATAATCGGCCAATCCGTCGCCATTCGTGTCGACATCCAGAGTTGTCGTGAAACCATCCGCAGAGATGGTCGCGGTCCGGGTCCCGAGCAGGCTTTCCCCCTGGAAGTAGGTGGCGGCCTTCGTGATCGTTCCGTCATCGGCTTCTGAAATCACCGTCACCGAGTCATCAAAGCCATCGCCGTCCGCATCCCGCGAAAGGGTCGAGGTCCTGCCATCCGCCGAGGTTACGCTGGTGGACCCGGCCAGCAGGTCGGTGTTGGCGGCCCGTTCCTCGACCGTCACGGTTTCGGTCCCGTCCTGTGCCAGGTCCGTTGTCGTGGTGATCGTCAGGTCTGCATCGCTGTCGAAATCCAGATCATAGGTTTCCACCACTTCGCGCCCGTCGCCGGACACATCCAGTGTGTCGCGGCGGTAGATGGTCCCGTTCGTGCCTTTATAGTCGGTCGTGGTCACCTGGGATCCATCCGCTCCCAGAACGGTTTGGGTTCTCACAACGGTTTCGTAGGCAAGATCGCCGTCGCGATCCAGCCGGCTGGTCTGGACCAACCCGGTGTCGCTGGTTTCCAACCGTGTGCGCGATTGCAGTGACCCGTTCGCGTTCAGGGCCTCCGTGGTTTCCGTCACGGTCCCATCCATCGCAATGGCATAGTCGGTTCTGAGATCCCAGTCGCCGTCGCCGTCCAGATCACTTTCCGTAACAACAGAGCGCCCGTTATCGCTGGCAATCACCTGCGTGAACCTGCGCAGATCTCCCTCCCGGTCAGTGACTTCGAACCGATCCACGGTGCCGCCATCATGGCGCAGTATGGTCGTGGATGTCTCCACAAGATCGAAGACACCGTCTCCATCGGCGTCACGGGAAACCTTGCGGTCCAAACCATCGTCGCTGACATCCGTCCGGATCTTGCCCAAGACTGTGCCATCGGCCGCCCGGGTGGTGGCCAGGGTCGAGGTCCCGCCACCGCTCAGCAGATCGGTCTGGGTCTCGGTGCTGCGTTCGAACACACCGTCGCCATCCGCGTCCAGATCCAGAGCCGTTTCCAACCCGTCGTCGCTGGTTTCCAGGACGGTCAGCGAGCGCGTGCTGCCGTCGCGATTCTGGATTTCCTTCGTCAGGATGGTGCTGCCATCATCCTGCAAGGCTGTGGAAGACAATTGAATGCGATCATCGAAGCTGTCTCCGTCCAGGTCGACAGAGGTGGTCGAGACCAGGCCATTGGAGCTCGTCTCGATCCGTGTGACGTCGATCGTCGTGCCGTCCGGGGCGAAACGGGTCACAGTGGTCACCGAACTTCCGTCAGAGGCGATCACCTTTTGACGGGTTTCGTCCGTGTTCCCGTCACCATCGGCATCGATTGTCGTCAGCGCGTTCAGCCTGTCCGCGCTTTCGAGAACCGTGTGACTGTAAAGCAAGGTGGTGCCATCTCCCGCGAACAGCTGTTCGGTCTCCAACCGGCTGCCATCGGGGTTATTCGAGAAGGTGACGCTCCTGACCTGGTCGGCAAGCACATCCCCGTCCAAATCACTGCTGGTCGTGACGTCGAGCCCGTCCGCGCTTGAGACGATGGTATCGGCACCAAGAAGATCATCGTTTTGACTGGCGCGCGTGACGATCCTGGTTGTCGTCCCGTTCGCATTCAGTGTCGTGACATCGGTGACGATCAGATCGAGATCCCCGTCGCCATCCGAATCCAGCTCGGTCGTCTTGGACAGACCATCCTCGCTGGTGGTCTCCACCGAGGTCGCCCGAATACTGCCATCCGGGTTGCGATCCCAATGGCTGGCAACGCGCTCCAATGTGACCGCATCCACGACAACTTCGTCGATCAGGTCCGTGGCATCAAACACACCGTCTTGCGCAAGATCGACCTTGCGGGTCATACCAACCTGGTCCGCGTCAAGCTCGACACGAACCTTGCTCCGGACGGAACCGTCGGTATTGGTCTTGGTCACCGTCTGCATCCGGCTGCCGTCCGCATTCAGCACCGTCGCGTCATGCGTTGTCAGGTCGGTGTCCCCATCACCATCGAGGTCGGAGACCGTAGTGGTGATCAGCGCGTCGTCCGATTGCGTGATGGTCGACGCGTGACGCAGCGATCCATCCCCGTTCAGAACCTCGTAGACGGTCTGAGTGCTCCCATCGGCGAGGATGGACAGGTCGGTCACCTCCGTGACATCCGTGAACCCATCGCCATCGATGTCCCGGCTTACCGTCCGGTCCGTGCCATCGAAACTCGTGACCTCGGTATGGGACCTGCGGATTGACCCATCGGTATTGGTGACCACGAATGTCTCGGTACGTGGATCCTGCGTGGTCGAAAGCGTCTGGTTCGTGGTGACGTCCCAGTCGCCATCGCCGTCCAGATCGACCCGGTCCGTCCTTTGTTGGCCTGACGCCGTCAAGGTCTCGAAGGTCTTGCGAATGGTGCTGCCGTCCTCGGCAAGGTCTTCGACGGTGATATGCCAGGCTCCGTTGGCCTGCAGGATCCGCGTTTCCTCCTGGTCGATCCAACCGCCACCCGTGGTGTCCCGGTGGATCGTGACCGAACTTCCGTCTACACTTCGGGTCGTCGTGGTTTCATTCACCAGGACGCCCGTGGCAACCTCCGAGCCGATGTAATTGGTGACCTTCCGTTCGGTTTCGACGCCCACCGTCGTGGCGATCTCGATCATCTGAACCCGGTCGACAACGCCATCACCATTGTCGTCGTAGAAGTTCGTGACCTCCGAGCCGTCCAATGCACTGACCGCCGTATAGACAAAGGCGACCGCACCGCTGGCATCATAGCCGGTCTGGATCACCTTGCGTTCACCGTTGGCCACGGTATCGCTGCGCGTGACCCGATAGCTCTGGCCATCGGCCACCAGGGTGACGTCGCCCAGGGTTCCGGTTCCACCCCCGGAATAGGAGAAACTCGCCTTGCCGGTGATCACCGACCCGTCCGGCAGTTCTATGTTGGTGGCATCCTCGTTCAGGTTCAGCGAAGTGATGCCCAGTTGCGCAAGCGTCTTGGCTTCCTGCGAGCCGTCCTCATTGGTGACCAGCACCTTGAAATAGTCGAAAGGCTTGTCCGAGGCATTGATCACCCCGTCGCCGTTCACATCCCAGGTCGCCGGGTCATTGGCGTCGATATCGCCATCGTCATCAGTATCGAACACCGCCTTGAGCGCCGCGATATCGGTGGGCGCCGTTGGATCCCACTCGGTAAAGATGAACTCCAGCGCTTCGCTGATCGCCCCGTCGCCATCGGCATCGAAAAAAAGAACGCCATCGCCCGGCGCCGCCCAGGACGTGCGGTTCTCGAGGCCGTCGCCATTGCTGTCAAGGAACGTCGTGGATTTCGAAAACTCGGTGATCTCGATTCCGTTGCCGTTCAGGTCGAGAAGAATTGGGCGCGGGTAGTTCGTGTTAATCTGCCCGCCGTGGTCGTGATACTCCGACTCTTCAACAACGTTCGACGGTGGCTCATGGTCGCCGTAGCCAATTTCGGTTCCGTCAGATGTCGTGACCGTGCGCGAATCGTAGCCCGATCCGTCATTTCCATGTGTCAGACCGTCAGGCGACCGAGTTCCATCGCCAGCAGGCCCCGTCCTGGTTGCACCGCTTCCGTCATAGGAGTTCGAATTGTCGTTGGAGTCCTCGCCCCTTTCGCCGAGCTTGGGTACATCTGTGACGGGTTCACCCAAACTCAGATTAGCCGGAAAAGCCAAGGACGATCTGAGGTCGAGACCGTGCAGCCCATCACCGAAAGTGAAGCCCCCGGGCGGACCGAAACTGAGGTCCCCAAAGGGGGTGTAGCCCGGAGGCGAAGCGATGTCTTCCGGAAAGCGGAAGCTCTCTAAACGATGAGGAGGGGGAGGGTCCTTAGGATACGCCTTAGCAACATGCTTAAGGTGCTCTTCACCGGCGCCGAGTTCTTCGTAATAGTCATACGATGTTCTGGAAATAGTTCCGTCGGGATGATGTGTCGTGACTTCAACACGAATTCTATCAACCCAAACGCCGTCGACCCGCGTGGAGGGATGTAGATAGTACCGACTAACCTCATAGGCTCCATTGGAAAGAACTTGAGAAGACTTGACGGCATTGTCCGCTACGGGAATTTCTAAGTTACTTAGATAATCATAGGACCGTTCAAAAGCCCAACCTGCGACATAGCTTCCAATACCTGAACCTACGGCTCCCCCAAAAGTACCACCAAATCTTGTTCCTACCGCCGCCCCCGCGACGCCGCCCACAACTTCACCCACGACACGCGCAATATCGCGATCAGACAGATGGCCGTCCGAAACTTGTTCGCCGACTGAAAAAGCAATGTCATAGGACAGGGTAATAGATGACATAACCGGAGAAGCTGGCGCGAATTGGTGAAGATACGTTGTCGCAAAAGACATATATCCAATAAAATTAGCTTCGCCCTCTTCGTTTCTCCCCAGAATCTCATCGTAGAGATTTCCACCAATGTTATCCAGCCAAGCCAATTCCAACCCCCTCGACCTTAACTAGTTCTGAAATCAATGCAAATCCTCAACCTTAACTAGATCAGAAATAAATGCGAATCGCTCACACAAAAGCAGGGCGACCTCAAGAGAATCAAAGCACTGAAAAATTCACTGCAATCGACCGCGCATGATGTCAATCAATAAAAAAAATGGCCATAAACAAAAAAGCACCGCCCCGGGTAAGTATAAACGGCTGTCCGAAAACTCATCCGAAAAAACGACATAGATGAGAAAAAAGCCAACATGGCAGACAGAATAGAAGAGAACCGCATTTCTTAGCTTTAGCGGTTTCCCGTTAGAGTCTTTGGACTTCCTGGTCACAACCAGCCCCCTACGTTCAAAGCGCGCCTGAAAAAGTCCCCACAATTTAGTCGAAGATGAATGGCGTGATTAAAAACCCAAGCCGACTCAGATAGATAAAGCCATGTGCATAACCATGCCATAGCAACGGTGAAGTTCAGACTATAGCTCCCAAACTTTTCACGATACACCGCGAGAACGCCACTTCCTAAACCTCGCCGCCCAGTCAACCATAGAACGTTGCCGCTGCCGCTGTTTCGCGCACGTCCCGCACCTCTCCAATTTTGCTACTATCGCTCAACAACTCTGACACGTTCGGGAAACGGTATGCAAGACCCTAGAGAATTATTTCACTTGATGTCAGTGCGAACTGACTGGATCCTCACCACAACTCGTTCCCCTTCACCGCCCTCGCCACGGTCTGGGGCGCGACCTGCAGTTCCCGGGCCAGTTCCGCCAGGGTGACACTCCCCTCGCGCAGGCGTCGGGCGCAGGCGCGCGCCTGTTCGGCGGTGATGATCCGGGGGCGTCCGATGTGTTTGCCTCGGGCGCGGGCGGCCTGCATGCCCGCGCGGGTGCGGTCGCTGATCTGTTCGCGTTCGAACTCGGCGAAGACCGCAAGCTGGCCGTAGAGCATGCGCCCGATGGAGGTTGTCGTGTCAATCCCTTGGGTCAGCGCGATAAAATCCACGCCCCGGTCGCGCAGCTCGGAGAGGAGTTGCAGCAGGTGCAGGGTCGACCGGCCCAGGCGATCCAGCTTCCAGACCACCAGCGTATCCCCCTTGCGGAGCATGGCGAGCAGGTCGTCAAGGCCGCTGCGGGCCACCGCCGCGCCGGACACCCCATGGTCGCAAAAGAGGACGGCGCATCCCGCGGCCTGCAAGGCATCCCGTTGCAGCGCCTCGGTCTGATCCTGATCCGAGACGCGCATGTAACCGATTTTCCTGCCGATATAAGAGGGTGCGCCCATCACCTCAGCATGAGGCGGTTTTTGCGTCGGACAAGCGGAAATCATGGCATTTTTTCCTTTCCAAAAGGGTTCCCTTTTGAAAGGCGCGCCGCCCCTGGGTTTCAGGCCGGACACAGGCGGAATTTCCTTGTGGATATCTGCGCGGATGGCCGGTTTTTCGATTTCAGGCTAAGGTACAAAAAGGGAACCCTTTTGGACACCGTCGCTCTCGAACCACTCAAGGAGACGGATATGACGCATGTATTGGGACTGGCCCTGAGGACGGGTGGCGCAACGATTGCGGCGTGCTGGATCGCGTTCTGGGGATATGGGGGCGTTCAAGGCGATCTTCCGCCCCTCTCGGTCATTCCCGGACTGGCGCTTTTGACAGGGGGGATTGGCGCGGTCGCGGGCCTGATCACCGCTCTGGCGGTTTCGCTTTACCGGTATTTTCGAGCGAGGCGGGATCCGGCCTACAAGCCGCTGGACAGGGGGTATCGCTGGATGGGGCGGCTCGGCCTGGGCCTGCTGGCTGGTGCGGGCCTGTGCTTTGTGGTCGCTGCCACGGGCGAAACCCCGGCGCATGACGTTGTCGACGGTTTGGGCCTCGGCTTCCTCGTGCTGGGGGGTATTTATACCTTCGTCTGGCTGCCCCAGTTCATCGGTCATGCCCTAGGGTGGAGCGACACGGCCTCCTGATTATTTCGGGCGCCCGGTATCAGGGTCGATCGGAAGTCCCGTGTCCGGATCCTGCCCGGATTTCCGCTTCTTGAACCGGTTTCTGGAGTCCTTGAGGCCCTTGGAGGTGGAGCTGATCCCGCTGCGTGCAACGCTTACACTGGCAACACCGCCGACAAGAACCTCACGGGCTCCACCGATCGGACGCGAACCTATGACCTCTGCCTTCGGAAGGCTGGATGTCGATTTTGAACAGAGAACAATCAAACAGCGGCCAGGTAAATCGGGAGGCCAGCTCGGTCAAACCTACCCCATTCGGAGGCGCTCCGGGCTCACCTGGACCTTGGGGAGGTTAAAGAGTGCGGTGAAGTCTCGGCACAGAGCGGCATCGCCGATAATTT
>NZ_JARAMO010000297.1:0-14839 GCF_028807275.1 Mameliella sp. AT18 | reverse complement strand
AAGATGGCCTTTGCCGGCCTGCGCAAGGACTCGGATGTCGAGGCGCTGATCGCCTATCTCTCGTCCTTCTCACAATAGGACGCATGACATGATGAAGAGGCTGATCATAACGGCCCTCGTCGCGCTGGCCCCCCTCGTGGGGCCAGCAACCGCAGAGGAGGAGGCCCAGCTCATCGGCGATGCCGTGCGCGGGGAAGACCTGTTTCGTCAATGCATCGGGTGCCACCAGATCGGCCCCGGCGCAGAGAACCGCATCGGCCCGCATCTCAACGGCATCTTCGGACGTCGGGCGGGCAGCCTCGAGGGGTTCGATTATTCCAAGTCGATGGAACGCGCCCACGGCGACGGTTTGACGTGGGAATACGAAACGCTCGATGCCTACATCCAGAACCCGCGCGTGCTGATTTCGGGCACGCGCATGTCCTACCGGGGCATGAGGGACGAACAGGACCGGCATGATGTCCTGGCCTACCTGCGCGCCTTTAGCGCGAACCCGCAGGACATCCCGGAATCCGCGCCGACTGCCGTGGCGCGCGAGGTCGAACTGCCGCCCGAGATCCTGGCGATCGTGGGCGATGTGGCCTATGGCGAATACCTGGCTTCGGAATGCCTGACCTGCCACAAGCGGGATGGCTCGGATGAGGGCATCCCCTCGATCGTGAAATGGCCGGAAGAAGATTTCGTCATCGCCATGCATGCGTACAAGCGCAAGTTGCGTCCGCATCCGGTTATGCAGATGATGGCCGGGCGACTCAGCGATGAGGAGATCGCGGCGCTGGCTGCCTACTTCGCAACCATAGAATGATCGCAGGTTGACCACGGGAGGGTCGGGTATTCCGCAATTGAGCGAAGGCATTCCACAGGCGAGAGTGGCGGTGCAGGACGGAACGTCCTGCCGCGGAGGTGCGCATTTCACCACCGCGCCCGTTGTTCAGGCCCGGGCCCGCATGGCCCCGTGCCAAGTGGATGGTGTTTCTCATGCGGATGTCCTTTGCTCTTCGTATTCTGATGCTGGGCGCGCTTCTGGCGCTGGCGGCGTTCTTCGGCCTCCTGCCGAGTTGATTCCGCCGGGCCAACGCGCCCCAAAGACCTTTCCTTTACCCGATGCGCCCCGCGCCGGCCTCACTGGCCGCGCGGGGTTCGTCGTTTGAGGGAGAGACCCGCGCGCGCACTTTCTGGGAGCAAAAAGGGGAGGGGCTGCGCGCCAATAAAAGAGATTGTCCAACAATGAGGAGACGGACATGACTTTGAACAGACGCACTTTTCTGGGAACTGCTGCGGCAGCGGCCTCGCTTTCGGCACCGATGGTGCAGGCGGCCGGTCACGGCATGCCGCGCGTCGTGGTGATCGGCGGCGGCGCCGGTGGTGCCACCGCCGCGCGTTATATCGCCAAGGACAGCCAGGGCGAAATCAACGTCACCCTGATCGAACCCACGCGCACCTATTACACCTGCTTCTTTTCCAACCTCTACATCGGCGGGTTCCGCGACCTGCAATCCATCGCCCATGACTACGGCACGCTGGCCGCGGACTACGGGATCAACGTGGTGCACGACTGGGCCGTGGGCGTCGACCGGGATGCAAAGACCGTGTCGCTGGCCGGTGGCGGCAGCGTGCCTTACGACCGGCTGGTGATCTCTCCCGGCATCGACTTCGTCGATGGGGCGGTGCCGGGCTGGGACCTGTCGGCGCAGACCGCCATGCCGCACGCCTACAAGGCGGGTACGCAGACCGCCCTCCTGAAGGCACAGATCGAATCCATGCCCGAGGGTGGCACCTATGTCATGGTCGCGCCGCCCAACCCCTACCGCTGCCCGCCGGGCCCCTATGAGCGGATCTCGATGGTGGCCCATGTGCTGAAAGAGCGGAACCCGACGGCCAAGATCCTCATCGCCGACCCCAAGGCCAAATTCTCGAAACAGGCACTGTTCGAGGAAGGCTGGCAAAAGCACTACGGCGGCATGATCGAACGCATCGGCCCGGATTTTGGCGGCGGCAACGTCTCGGTGAACCCGGACACGATGGAGGTCGACATCGACGGCGAAGTGGTCAAGGCGGATGTCTGCAACGTCATACCGGCGCAGAAGGCGGGCACGATCTGTGCCGCCGCCGGGCTGACCGAGGGCAACTGGGCGCCTGTGGACGGCCATTCGATGGTTTCCCGCATGGATGAGAACGTCTACATCCTTGGCGACGCCACCAACCAGGGTGACATGCCGAAATCCGGCTTCTCCGCCAATTCGCAGGCCAAAGTCGCGGCGATGGCGGTGCGTGGTGCGCTGACCGGCAGCCGCGTTTTCCCGGCCAAATACTCGAACACCTGCTGGTCTTTGATCTCGACGGACGACGGCATCAAGGTCGGCGCGGCCTACGAGGCGACCGACGAGAAGATCGCCAGCGTGTCCAGCTTTGTCAGCCAGACGGGTGAGGACGCGGCCATGCGCAAGGCGACCTATGAGGAAAGCATCGGCTGGTACGCCGGGATCACCTCGGACATGTTCGGTTGATCCTGTGAGGATATGACAGTTCGGATCGCCGCGCCTTGCGGCGCGGCGATCCGCCGGGGGCTTTGCCCCCGGACCCCCAGAGGTATTTGAAGCCCAAAGAAACACAGGGCGCGGGCCTGCTGGCGGGCGGTGCGCGACGTCCTGCCGCTGTGCTCGCCGGTCCCGGCGCGCGGCGCGCCGGTTGACCTTTCGCGGCAAAGCGCGCTTGTTCTGACCATGCCCCACGGACATCACCATCATCACCACCATGTCGATCCCGAGGCGGGCGATGCCCGCATGGCTGCGGCCGTCGGCGTGAACCTGTTGCTGACCCTGGCGCAGGTCGTCGGCGGTGTCCTGTCCGGCTCGCTGGCGATGATCGCCGATGCGCTGCACAATTTCTCGGACGCGGCCAGCCTGCTGATTGCGGCCCTGGCCCGGCGCATCGCGCGCCGGCCGGCGGATTCCGACATGACCTTCGGCTATGGCCGGGCCGAGGTCGTGGCGGCACTGATCAACCTCACGACGCTGATCGTGATCGGGATGTACCTGGTCTACGAGGCGGTCCTGCGGTTCTTCGACCCGCAGGAGGTGATCGGCTGGCTGGTCATCGTCATCGCGGCCGTGGCGCTGGTGATCGACCTTGCAACCGCCGCGCTGACCTACACGATGTCCAAGACCAGCGTGAACATCCGCGCCGCCTTTCTGCACAACATTGCCGATGCGATGGGATCATTGGCCGTGATCCTGGCCGGGGTGTTGATCTGGGCCTTTGGCTGGGTCTGGGTGGATCCGGCGATCACGCTGCTGATCGCGGGCTACATCCTCTGGATGGCCTGGAGCGAGATCGGCGGCGTCATCCGTATCCTGATGCTGGGCAGCCCGCCGCGACTGGCGCCGGAAAGCGTGCTGGCCACCGCCGAGGCGGTGGAGGGCGTCGCCGGATTGCACCATGCGCATCTGTGGCAGATGGATGAACACCAGACCGCCCTGCAGGCCCACATGGTGATCGAAACCGGCGCCTGGGGGCGGGCGGATACGATCAAGCAAACCGTGAAAGCCCGGCTGGAGGAGGCGCATGGCCTGACCCATGTCACGCTTGAGATGGAATGCGCCGCGCATGTCTGTTCCGGCGTGCAAAGGATCGGTCACTGAGCGTCAGGCGGGGAGGTTCAGGGCCGCCAGCAGTGAGGGGATGGACTTGCGGAACTTGAAGAAGCCCGCCCTGGCATGGGGCCAGGCCCGCGCATCGTAGGGCCGCAACAACTGCGCCACGTTGTCCAACTCCTGCAGGATCTCGGCCACCGGACCTGTCGGGGCATGGGCGGTGACGATCTGTTCGACGCCCAGCTCCCCGGCCATCGCGGCAATATCCCCTGCGGTCCGCGCGGGCCGGGTGGGGCCAAGCTGCGCCTGCCAGCGATCCGCCGTCTCCTGCACCAGATCGGCGCGGAACCGCGTGACCTGCGGCGCCGGATCCAACGGGCTGAGCTACGCGCCCGAGGTCAGCAGAGCCGTTCCTGCCGGGCGCAGGCCCTGGTCCAGCAGCCAGCCGGGCGACAGGTCATCCTCGTGCAGCACGAAGAGTGTCGGCAGGTCTGCCTCCATCCGCCCGCCTGCAGGCGGCGACAGAGGCGGCGGCGGGGGCGGGCCATCCAGTGGCGCGGCGGCCGTGTTCAATTCATCATGAGCGGGGGTGAATCGGCCTTCGGTGAAGCGGGCGATATTGTCGGGCTGTGCCACATAGGCCTTGCCGCGCGTCTGTAGCCCGGCCACCCATAGCCAGCTCAGCGTGTTCGAGGCGGGATCGCCGTCCAGAAGATGCCGCAGGAAGAAATCCGCACCCAGTTCCCAGGGCAATTGCAGGGTGAAAATCCAGATCGAGGCGAACCACATCCGGGCGTGGTTGTGCAGATAACCGGTCCGGCCCAGTTCCTGCGCCCAGGTGTCGAAACAGTCTAGGCCCGTTTCACCGGTACAGGCCGCCTGCCAGCGTTGCCGCAGGCCGCCTTCGCTTTGCACCCGGTCGATCTGGCGCAACAGTTGCGACCGGTAGCTCTGCCAGATGGAGGGGCGCAGTTCCAGCCACCCCTTCCAGTACGTCCGCCAGAACACTTCCTGGATGAATTTGTCCGCCGTTTCCTGGGAATGTCGCGCAAGGACCGCGTGCAGAACCTCTTCTTCCGTCAGGACGCGGTGCCGAAGGTAGGGCGAAAGCTGTGACACCGCGTGGTGCCGCCCCGGGCCGAGGTCGAAATTTCGTCGCGTGGCATAGCGCGCGCCGGCCTCGGGCACGAAGCGGTGCAGTGCCGCTAGCGCGGCGGCATGAGTGGGAGGGAAGGGGGGCGTGGCAGACATGATCCCACAGCTAGCAGGGGCGGACGGGATTCAAGGCCCGGCCGTGTGGCCGGACGCGTTTTCCCCGGCGCCCCTTGCAGCCCCCCAAGGGCGATACTAAGACTCAGGTAACCTTCACGCGTTACCACCGTCCAACAAAGCATCTTCAGGCAGGCACATATGAACGATCCGATCGAGACCTACATGAACCTCGTCCCCATGGTGGTCGAACAGACCAGCCGCGGGGAACGGGCCTATGACATCTTCTCGCGCCTGCTGAAGGAGCGGATCATCTTCGTGAACGGGCCGGTCCACGACGGCATGTCGTCGCTGATCGTGGCGCAGTTGCTGCACCTCGAGGCGGAAAACCCGTCCAAGGAAATCTCGATGTACATCAACAGCCCCGGCGGTGTCGTCACCTCGGGCCTGTCGATCTACGACACCATGCAGTACATCAAGCCCAAGGTCTCGACCCTGGTCATCGGACAGGCGGCTTCGATGGGCTCGCTGCTGCTGACCGCCGGCGCCAAGGACATGCGTTTCTCGCTGCCCAACAGCCGCATCATGGTCCACCAGCCCTCGGGCGGCTACCAGGGCCAGGCGACCGACATCATGATTCACGCCGAAGAAACGCTGAAGCTGAAACGGCGGCTGAACGAGATCTACGTGAAACACACCGGCCAGACCTACGAGGCGGTCGAAAGCGCGCTGGAGCGCGATAACTTCATGGATGCCGAGCGGGCCAAGGAGTGGGGGCTGATCGATGAGATCGTGACCTCGCGCGTGGTCGACGGCGAAAGCGGCGGCGACGCCTGATTAAGCGCCCCGGTCCGCAGGGCGGGCCGGGGCGAATTTTCGGATTGTCGCGCCCGACCACGTGGCCTAAGCTGTCCGAACACTGGCAGCAGGCGGCGTTGTGGGGGCGCAAGGGCCGGTCGCCGGCGAAGCAGGAAACCGGGATAAACCGGGAAAGGTGCGACTGATGGCAACGAATTCAGGCGGCGATAGCAAGAACACGCTCTATTGCAGCTTCTGCGGCAAGAGCCAGCATGAAGTCCGCAAGCTGATTGCAGGCCCCACCGTATTCATCTGCGATGAATGCGTCGAACTGTGCATGGACATCATCCGCGAGGAGACCAAGGGGGCCGGGCTGAAGTCCTCCGAGGGCGTGCCGACCCCGCGCGAGATCTGCGAGGTGCTGGACGATTACGTCATCGGCCAGGCCACCGCGAAACGCGTGCTCTCCGTCGCGGTTCACAACCACTACAAGCGTCTGAACCACGCTCAGAAATCCTCGGATATCGAGCTGGCTAAATCCAACATCCTGCTGATCGGTCCCACCGGCTGCGGCAAGACGTTGTTGGCGCAGACGCTTGCGCGTATCCTTGATGTACCTTTCACGATGGCCGATGCCACCACGCTGACCGAGGCCGGTTACGTGGGTGAGGATGTCGAGAACATCATTCTCAAGCTGTTGCAGGCGTCGGAATACAACGTCGAACGCGCGCAGCGCGGCATCGTCTACATCGACGAGGTCGACAAGATCACCCGCAAGTCGGAAAATCCCTCGATCACACGCGACGTGTCGGGCGAGGGCGTGCAGCAGGCGCTGCTGAAACTGATGGAAGGCACCGTCGCGTCCGTGCCGCCGCAGGGCGGGCGCAAGCATCCGCAGCAGGAATTCCTGCAGGTGGACACGACGAACATCCTCTTCATCTGCGGCGGCGCATTTGCCGGCCTCGACCGGATCATTGCGCAGCGCGGCAAAGGCTCGGCCATGGGCTTTGGCGCCGACGTGCGCGACAATGACGATCGCGGCGTGGGTGAGGTTTTCAAGGACCTCGAACCCGAGGACCTGCTGAAATTCGGCCTGATCCCGGAATTCGTCGGCCGTCTGCCCGTCATCGCCACGCTCGAGGATCTGGACGAGGATGCGCTTGTCACCATCCTGACCCAGCCCAAGAACGCCCTGGTCAAGCAGTACCAGCGCCTGTTCGAGATGGAGGACACCAAGCTCGACTTCACCGATGACGCGCTTTCGGCCATCGCCAAGAAGGCGATCGAGCGCAAGACCGGTGCGCGCGGGTTGCGCTCGATCCTCGAAGGGATCCTTTTGGACACCATGTTCGAACTGCCGGGCATGGAAGAGGTGACAGAGGTCGTCGTGAACGAGGAATCGGTGACCTCCGAGGCCAAGCCGCTGATGATCTACGCCGACCAGAAAAAAGAAGGCGCCTCCGCGGGCTGAACTCCGCGAGGCAAACCACAAGCGTAGGGCGGGGTTTTTCCCCGCCTTTCCTTTGTTCAGGGAACCAGACAATGACTATCACACGCATCTCCTCGGGCAGTCCTTTCGAGGAAAAGATCGGCTATAGCCGCGCCGTCGTCGCGGGCGGATTTGTCCATGTGGCCGGCACGGTGGGGCAGGGCGACACGGTCGAAGACCAGTGCCGCGCCGCACTTGCCACGATTTCGCAGGCGCTGGAAAAGGCGGGCAGCAGCCTCGCGGACGCGGTGCGTGTCACCTACTACCTGCCGGATCGGCACGAGTTCGAACCCTGCTGGCCAATCCTGCGCGAGGCCTTTGGGGACAACCCGCCCGCCGCCACGATGGTGGAATGCGCGCTGATCGACCCGAAGTACCGGATCGAGATCGAACTGACGACGCTTGCCCGTTAGGTCATTCAGGGCCGGGGAGGTGTTCCCGGCTCAGCCCGCCAGCCTCGCGTCATCCTCCATGAGGGTATAACCGCTGCCCAGTTCGGCCCGCATCTCGGCCTCGTCCGGCTGCTCCCAGCGAGGGCCGGGCGCGACAAAGCCGTTTGCGATGAGCGCGGCCTGCACGGCGGCGAAGTCCGGCTCTCCAACTGCCAGTCGCTTGCGTACCTCGCCCTCGGGCATCCAGGCCCGTCGCAGCGTCTCGATCCAGAGCGGCGCGCGGCCTGAAAAGCTTTCCAGGTGCGTAGAGATGTGTCGTGTCGCCCCTGACCGCCGCCGCAGGATCATCGCCACCTGCTGATCGGGCCGCGCCACGAAGGCCAGGAAATGCAAGGCCGAGCCTTCTGCCGCCACGATCTGTTTCGCCGCCTTGTACCGGGCCACCTGTTCGGCCAGGGAATGCGCCTGCGGGTGGAAGATCTCGTAGCCTTCTTCGGCCAGCCGTGCCTCAAGCCGCGCCTCCCCTAGGAGAGACCCGCGTCCGGCGCCCAGCCGCGACCGGCTGATATACAGCCTCGAAGGCCCCTCCGGCGCCACGTCCCGAGCAAAGCGCAGCGCCATCGTCTCGATGAACCGATCCGTGCCCCGGCTGATGTCGCCCAGGCCAAAGCCCTGTCCCGGCACGATCAGTTCGTCCGGCACACAAGGAACCCGCGCTTCGCGGATCGGCAGGCCACAGCCCATCAGGTCCAGGAACTCGCGATGAAACGCGGGCGGCGGATCGGTGACGCCCGGGTTTTTCGGGGCGAACAGGATACCGTCAAACCCCGACTGGTCGATATGTTCCAGCGCCCAGAGCCGGGTGACGCTCTCTGTCACGAAATGCGGAAAATAGCGCCACAGCACCCCGCCCCAAAGCCAGCGTCCCGGCAGGCGCTCTGCCTGAGCGGGCCGCGCAGGGGGCGGTGTCAGCAGGCGTGCGTTGCGCCAGGTCGCGGCATGCGGCACCACCTGTCCCGCGCCTGTCAGCACGCCGGACGGCTGGATATGCGACCGATGCGCCGGCGGCACCACCACAGGGTGTTTCAGCCGTGCGATCTGGCAGGACCAGCCGCCGGCGGGGCTGGGTGGTTCCATCCGTACGATATTGCGCGTGCAGGTCCAGACGAACCGGGTCGAGAGATTTTCGTCCTTCTGAAACCCCAGCGCGCGCAGCCGGTCCTTGCAGGTCTTGGCGCCGTCCTTGCCATAGACGCCGGGATGAAATTCGATCACCACCGCGCGGATTCCATGCAGCCGGGCGTGTTCCAGGAATTCCAGCTCGCCGCCCTCGATATCCATGATCAGAACGTCGGGGCGAAACTCGCGCAGTACCTCGTCCAGCGCGGCGGTCGGCACCTCGACGGGGCGCGTCTGCCGGTTGTCCGCGTCCACCAGGGACGAGCCCAGGAAGGAGTTGCGCAGGTAGAAGGTGCGGGTTTCCGGCCGGTCCGGACCACTCATCAGGACCTGGTTGCGCAACTCGATCCGGTCCTCAAGGCCATTCAGCGCGTGCAGCGCGCGGATGTGGGGCACAAGCGCCGGGTTTGCCTCAAAGCTCAGCACGGCAGCGGGCGCCGCATTCCGCGCGATCACGGCGCTCACCACGCCCAGTCCCGCCCCCAGTTCCAACACCCTGTCGCCGGGCCGCACCACCGCCAGGGCGCCTGCGACCTCGTCGCCTTCGTAGCGGCCCTCGGACATCCGGCGCACGCGGGTTTCCGTCAGAAAGGGCGAGGCGGGCACGTCCACCCCCCGGCATCGTGCCGCGACTGTCACCTTGTCCATTGCTGCTCGACCGTTGTTCATTGTGCTGGGGTGCCTCCAGACTGACGCGGCTTTGTGTTAACAATATGTTCACCATTCTCACCGGCCCAGCAAATTCGCCACAGGCGGTAAACGGCGCGCCTGCGTCATGGCGGGCACTGGACCCCGTGCCGTGAATTCGCCATAAGAGGCATCAGAATACAGGAGTCGTTCATGGGCATTCTCAACACCCTTCTGCGCGCCGTGACCTGGTGGAACGGCGCCACGCTCAACACCCTGATCTACACCAGCCGCAAGGGCGTGAAGGTCGGCGAGGATGAGCAGGGCAACAGCTTTTACCGGACCCGTGACGGCAAGAAGCGCTGGGTGATCTTCAATGGCGAAGCCGAGGCAAGCCGCGTCAGCCCCGATTGGCATGGCTGGCTGCACTACACCTTCGACGAACCGCCCACCGACAAGCCGCTGCCCCACAAGACCTGGGAAAAGCCGCACAGCGAGAACCTGACCGGCACCGCGCTGGCCTATGCGCCCGCGGGCAGCATCCGGCGCGAGGCCCCGGCAGAGCGTCGCGATTACGAGGCCTGGTCGCCCGAATGACCCATTCCGTGGCCGAAGTGGTCGTGGGCGGCGCCGTTCTGGCGGCGGCGCTGGCCTTTGGCGCCTACACCGTTCAAAGCACCGGTTTCGCCCTTGGCTCGCAGGGGTATGAGCTGAGCGCCTCCTTCCGTTCGGTCGAGGGCATCAGTGTCGGCACTGACGTACGCCTTGCGGGTGTCAAGGTCGGCACCGTCACGGGGATCGAGCTGAACCCAGAGAGTTATCGCGCCGACACGACCGTGGTGATCGACGACCATGTCCTGGTGCCCCATCTCAGCGTGATCGCGATCGCCTCGGAAGGGCTGCTGGGCGGCAACTTCGTCGAGATTTCGCCCGGCGGCGGACTGGACAACTACCAGCCGGGGGATGAGATCCTGGATACCCAGGGCTCTGTCAGCCTGCTGACCATGCTGATGCGTTACATCGGTGGGGAAGGCGATCAGCAATGATCGCCCGCGCGTTGGCCGTGATGCTTGCGCTCACTGCACCCGCCCTGGCGCAGGAGCAGACGGAGACAGGGACCGGCGCGGTGTTGCGCGGGCTGGACAAGCTGAATGCCAAGGTCAGCGACATTACCCTGCAGAACGGCGAGGCCACCGTCCTTGGCCTGATCGAAATCGCGCTAAAGGAATGTCGTTACCCGCAGGACGACCCCTCGGGTGATGCCTATGCCTTTCTGACCATCCGCGAGGCGGGCGTGGCAAAACCGCTCTTTTCGGGCTGGATGATCGCCTCGTCCCCGGCGCTGAACGCGATGGACCACGCGCGCTATGACGTCTGGGTCATGCGCTGCACCCTGCCTGAGTAATTCCGCGCATCCTCTGAGCCATCGCAGGACCATCTGGTGCGTGCGCCGGGATCGGGTCGGGGTCAGCCGGAGGACCGCAGGTGGGCCACCACCTCGGCGCCAGAGCCGGCCAGCGGCTGCGACCGGAGGTCGGCGGGCCGTTTCAGCGCCTCGGACAGTTGCATGCGATAGGCGTGCCGCGTGATCTCGATCCCGCCCAGGCTGGCCAGGTGTGGGGTCAGGAACTGGGTGTCGAACAGGACGAATCCCGCGCGCCGCAACAGGTCCACCAGCCAGGCCAGCGCGATCTTGGAGGCATCCGTGCGGCGCGAGAACATCGACTCGCCGCAATAGGCCGCGCCCACCGTCACGCCGTAGACCCCACCCACCAGCGCGCCTTCCATCCAGACTTCCAGCGAATGTGCGTGACCCTGCGCGAAAAGCGCGTGGTAGAGATCGCGGATCTCGGAGTTGATCCAGGTTTCTTCGCGGTCGGCACAGCCGTCGATCACACCGGAGAAATCGGCATTCAGCGTCACCTCGTAGTCGTCGCGCCGCAGGCGTTTCGCCAAGCTGCGCGAGACCCGGAACCCCTCCAGTGGCAGGACGCCACGCCGACGCGGATCGACCCAGAAGATATCCGGATCGTCGCGCCGTTCGGCCATCGGAAAGATGCCGGTGCGATAAGCCTGCAGGAGAAGTTCGGGGGTGACACTCATGACGGCGGGATAGTCGCCTGTCGTGACGTGGCCCGCCATGCGACCCGCCGTCCCGCAGTCCGTGTGCGGGGGGCGGTGTCGAGGGGGGAGGCCCCGGCGCAGGGCCGGGGCAGGGCGGCCCGGCTCATTCCAGCCCGCCGGCCTCCAGCCATTTTTCCAGCCAGTGAATGTTGTATTCGCCGGTGTGGATGTCCTTTTCGCGCAAGAGCGCATGGAACAGCGGCACGGTGGTGTCGATCCCGTCCACGATCAGCTCACCCAGGGCGCGGTTCAGACGCGCCAGCGCCTCGGGCCGATCGCGGCCATGCACGATCAGCTTGCCGATCAGGCTGTCGTAATAGGGCGGGATGCGATAGCCGTCATAGAGCGCGGAGTCCATCCGCACGCCAAGTCCGCCCGGCGCGTGGAAATGCGAGATCGTGCCCGGCGAGGGCCGGAATTCGGGCAGTTTCTCGGCGTTGATGCGGACCTCGATGGCATGGCCGTTGATCTGCAGGTCGTCCTGGGTAAAGGACAGCGGTTGACCGGCGGCGACAAGGATCTGTTCCCGCACCAGGTCGACACCGAAGATGCCCTCTGTCACCGGATGTTCCACCTGCAGGCGTGTGTTCATCTCGATGAAGTAGAACTCGCCATCCTCGTAGAGGAACTCGATCGTGCCGGCGCCGCGATACCCCATCTTGGCCACGGCATTGGCGCAGATCGCGCCGATGTGGGCCCGTTCCTCGGGGCTGATCGACGGGCCGGGGGCCTCTTCGAACACCTTCTGGTGACGGCGCTGCAGGGAACAGTCGCGTTCGCCCAGGTGAACGCCGCCGCCCTGGCCGTCGCCAAAGACCTGGATCTCGATGTGGCGCGGACGCTGCAGGTATTTCTCGATGTAGACCTCATCGTTGCCGAAGGCCGCCTTGGCCTCGGCCCGCGCGGTCTGGTAGGCACGCGCCATCTCGTCCTCGTCGCGGGCAACCTTCATGCCGCGCCCGCCACCGCCGGCGGTGGCCTTGACGATGACCGGATAGCCAAAGCTGGCGCCGATTTCCTTGGCTTCTTCGACGCTGGCAACGCCACCCTCGGAGCCGGGAACAACCGGGATGCCCAGGTCCTTGGCCGTCTCCTTGGCGGTGATCTTGTCACCCATCGTGCGGATATGCTCTGCCGAGGGGCCGATGAAGGTGATGTCGTGGTCTTCGACGATCTGCACGAAACGGGCGTTTTCCGACAGGAAGCCATAGCCCGGGTGGATCATCGTGGCGCCCGTCACCTCGCAGGCCGAGATGATGGCCGGGATCGAAAGATAACTGTCGGGCGAGGGCGCGGGGCCGATGCAGATTGTCTCGTCCGCCATGCGAACGTGCATGGCGTCGGCATCGGCGGTGGAATGCACAGCGACCGAGGGGATGCCCATTTCGCGGCAGGCCCGGATGACACGCAGCGCGATCTCGCCGCGGTTGGCGATCAGGATCTTGTGGGTCATGCGCTTACTCGAGGATGACCAGCGGGGCGCCGTATTCGACGGGCGCGCCGTCCTCGACGAGGATGCGCTTGACGGTGCCTGCGCGGGGGGCGGGAATGTGGTTCATGGTCTTCATCGCCTCGACGATCAGCAGCGTGTCGCCTTCCTTGACCGTCGTGCCGACCGAGATGAAGGAATCCGCGCCCGGTTCGGGCTGCATGTAAACGGTGCCGACCATAGGCGAGGTCACAGCGCCGGGATGGGCGGCGGGATCTTCGGGCATCACCTCTGCCGAGGCAGCGGGCGCCGCAGCGGCCGGTGCGGGGGCGGCGGCGACCGGGGCAGGGGCGGCAACGGGGGCCGGTGCGGCCACTGTCGTGGCTCGGCTGATGCGCACTTGCAGGCTGTCGTCGTCACCGTATTCGCGCATGACCTCCAGCTCTGTCAGGTCGTTATCCTGCAGGAGTTCCGCCAGGGCCTTGATAAAGGCCACATCCGCATCGGACTTGTTCTCGCTCATGCCATCCTCGCCATGTCCACCTGCCCGTTACCGATCACATCGGCGGGCTCAGCGCGCTTATAGGGTATGGCGCGGGCGGTGAAAAGCGATGCCGCGCAGGATTGCCGCGCGGTTTCGCCCTGCCACGCGGCATTGCCGGGCCGGCATGCCCGGAGGGGGATCAGTCGCGCTGTCCGTCAGCCGGACCGGCTGTGCGGGCGGCCTGCTCGTCGGAGCGTGATTCCCCCGGGTCCGCGCCGGTGTCCGCGGCACTTTCGGCGGCTTCGGCGACCGTGGTGGGCGGGGCCTGTTCCTCCAGCATGCGGCTGATGGCGATTTGCATGATCGAGGGCGGCGCGGTGTTGGCGTCGGGGTCAGGCTCACCGTTGACGGCACGCCAGAACTTGGCCGGTGCCTGTCCTTCGCGCAGACCGGCCTCCGGGTCGCGGGCGTCGGCAATGGGTTTTACCCGGGTCTCGCTCGCGGGATCGCGCGGGACATCGGGCAGCCCCTGCGGATGGCCCATGACCTGCGGCGCCGTCAGCAGAGGTGTTACAGTGACTTGCATTAGGCTGCTCCGTTTTCAGAGCGCCCCCACCACAAGAAGGGTAGCACCGCTGGTGTTTCCGCGCAGCGGGTTTGGTCGAATTGAGGAGAGAATCCGCTCATAGAAAGGCATTGGCGGGCAATTGCCGGGTTTCGGCGGTTTTCGGCGAATTTGCGCAAACGTGTGGGGATTTTAAACTTTTCAAAACACATTCCGACAACAATATGTGAAGTGGACGCGCAAGACCAGATACGTTGAGGCTACCAGCATGAAACAAGCACAGTGGAAATTCGGCGGGATTGAGGCTCGCTTTGGCGCGGACGGATCGCAAGGCGACCAGGACGGGGGTATGCAGGGCGGTGATGCCACCGTCGTGACCGAAGTCACCTATAGCGATGAGGTCCTGGCCGAACTGATCTACATGATCGAGGAGGAAAAGCTGGCGGGCGATGTCTACGAGGCCTTCTACGAGATGTACGGCCTGAAGATCTTTGACAATATCGCCACTTCCGAAGACCGGCATTTCGATGCCCTGATCGCCCAGGCCGAAGCATTGGGCCTCGACACGGATCAGTTCGTCTTCAACCAGCCGGGCGTCTTCGAGGACGCGGAACTGCAGGCGCTCTACGACGAGATGATCGCCACGGGGTCCCTGTCCGTGACCGACGCGCTGGAGGTGGGCGCCGCTATCGAAACCAAGGACATGGTCGATATCGCCGCCGCCATCGAAGCGGCCGAAGGAACGGCCCTGGCCGATGTCTACGAGAACCTGCTGGCCGGCTCGGCCAACCACCTCGAGGCCTTCGAGGCGCTGCTGGCCTGACCCGCCTTGGCAAAGGAAAAAGCCGCCGGGATGTCCCGGCGGCTTCTGGTCTCGGGACGCCCCGCGACCGGGGCGTGCGCGATCACTTGTTCATTCTGTTTTCGATGAGGTCGTCGACGACGGAAGG
>NZ_JARAMO010000296.1:0-25761 GCF_028807275.1 Mameliella sp. AT18 | reverse complement strand
GGAATTGGTAGACGCGCTGGTTTCAGGTACCAGTGACTTCGGTCGTGGAGGTTCGAGTCCTCTCCTGGGCACCATTTTCCAAGACATGAAAATCATCGGCGTTCCCGCACCGGGACGCCTAAATATCGTGCCGGGAAATCCGCTCGCGCCCGGCACCTTCGCGACGCTTCAAAGTTCAGGAATTCGCTCTGCGCCCCAAGAGTCAGCGCATGCCTTCGGTCATTCGTGACCAAGGACTCGGGGACACCGGCTCAGGCCTTGAGAAAGGCGTTTCGGTCGACGAGAAACTTGTCCGACAGCGGCAGGCTGGCCGCGCCCAGCGCGCGCGCGTCGCGACCGATGCTGCCTTCGCGCAGGTCCGGCACCTCGATTCCCGCGACGCGAATCTCGTTCAGCCGTCGGCGGGTATGATCGACAAGGGAGGTACGGACGGAATCGGGCAGCCAGCCGTCGATCACCACGCATTCAAAGTCGATCAGGCAAGAGGCCGAGAGCGTCGCATAGGCCAGCCCCTCGGCGGCCTTTTCCACCCAGGTGGACAGCACGTCGCCCGGCAGGTTCCATTCGGTCGGGTTGTCCCAAATCAGGCGACTGTCGCCCCCTTCGCCGGTCACCAGTTGTTCCAAAGTGTAAATCGAGGCCACGTCGACCAGTTGCCGGACCTTCGCGCCTTTGATTCCGATGGGGATAGAGGCGAGGGCGGCTGCGTTGCCGCTGCGCCCGGTAAAGACCGTGTTGTCGATCACCAAACCGCCGCCCACAAAAAAACCGACGAAGAAATACAGGAAGTCGCGCGGCTTGTTCTGATCGCCAAAGACCAGTTCCGCCCCGCAGGCGGCAGACCCGTCGTTGCGCAGGTAGACCGGAAACTCCCAGGTGTCCGCGATTTCGGCTGCGATGTCGCGTTCGCGCCAGGCCTCCATTTCGGAACTGGTCAGGCCCAGCGGGCGCGCCCAGTCCCACAGGCGAAACGGTGTTGCGATTCCCAGGCCCGACACCTTCTTGCGGTTCTCCGGCGTCAGCTGGTCCAGTAGCTGGGCAATGGCCGTGTTGGCGAAGGTCACAACGCTTTCGGGAGTCGGATAGCGATGCGACAGGTGTACCCGGCCTTCGACGTGACCGTGGAAATCCGTCAGGATAAGGTCCAGCGAGCGGCGACCGACCTTCAACCCCAGGAAATAGGCGCCGCCCTGCGCCAGGCCCATCGGCACAGAAGGCTGGCCGACCTTGCCGCGCACGGGCTCTCCCTTTTCCAGCAGGCCTTCCTTTTCCAGCGCGCGCATGATGACCGAAACGGTCTGCGCCGAAAGCCCAGTGCGCCGGGCGATCTCTGCCTTGGCGAGCGGCCCGAACTGACGGACAAGCGACAGGACAAGGCGTTCGTTATGGGCCCGCACCCCGCTCTGGTTAGAGCCTCGAACCCCATCGGCGGGCATTGCCGCCGCCTCTCCCTCTGCCTTTGTGCCGTCCAGTTTCATCGGGTCTGTTCTCGTCTTCTTGGCCAATGGTGGCTGCCTGACAGACTCCATGCCGGACGGCCTCCTGTCAATAATAAATAAAGTGGATTTATTAATGTTGACAGACTCGGTCCGAATCGGCTTTCTAGATGGCATGGGGCCGGCGAACCCTGCCCTCGGGCTCGGTTCACCACGCGAGGGGCCCCGCGATACGTCGAAAGACATTCTGGGAGGATACCATGACAAAGCTTCTGACCGGCACGGCCATTGCCCTGACCGCCGCCGCTCTGGCCAGCGGGGCAAGCGCCGCCAGCCATTCGATCAGCGCCTGCCTGATCACCAAGACCGACACCAACCCCTTCTTCGTCAAGATGAAGGAAGGCGCGACCGCCAAGGCCGAAGAGTTGGGCATCGAGCTGAAATCCTTTGCCGGCAAGATCGACGGCGACCATGAAACCCAGGTCCAGGCGATCGAGACCTGCATCGCCGACGGCGCCAAGGGCATCCTGCTGACCGCATCGGACACCTCGTCCATCGTTCCCGCCGTGCAACAGGCGCGTGACGCCGGCATCCTGGTGATCGCCCTGGATACACCGCTCAGCCCGATCGACGCCGCAGACGCGACCTTTGCCACCGACAACTTCCTGGCCGGTGAACTGATCGGCAAATGGGCCGCCGCCAAACTGGGCGACGATGCAGCCGATGCCAAGATCGGCATGCTGGACCTGGCCGTGTCGCAACCGACCGTGGGCGTTCTGCGTGACCAGGGCTTCCTGACCGGCTTCGGGATCGACGTCATGGACGCGTCCAAGTGGGGCGACGAGACCGACCCGCGCATCGTCGGCAACGACGTGACACAGGGCAACGAGGAAGGCGGTCGCCGCGCGATGGAGAACCTGCTGGCGCAGGATCCCTTCATCAACGTGGTCTACACAATCAACGAACCCGCCGCCGCCGGTGCCTACGAGGCGCTCAAGGCCATCGGGCGTGAAAATGACGTGCTGATCGTTTCTGTCGACGGCGGTTGCCCCGGTGTTCAGAACATCGCGGACGGCGTGATCGGCGCCACCTCGCAGCAGTACCCGCTGATGATGGCCAGCCTGGGCATCGAGGCGATCAAGAAATGGGCCGACGAGGGCGTCAAGCCCGAGCCGACCGAGGGCAAGGACTTCTTCGACACCGGCGTGGCCCTGGTCACCGACGAGCCGGTCGAAGGCGTCGAGTCGATCTCGGTCAAGGAAGGTCTGGACCTCTGCTGGGGCTGATCCCCTCCGCCTGAGACAAGAACAAGGGGGCGCCGCCCGCCCCCTTGCCAATGGACGCGTCGCCACCCGATCGACTAGGCTGGTTGAAAACGCGCATCAGAACGCACCCACATAGACGGGAGGACCCCCATGTCAGAGTCTGCCTCAAAGGGGCAGGACTACGAGTCGTCGTTGTCCGGCGCCAACCAGCAAGTGGCCGAATTCGAAAAGCGCGAGGGGTTTGTCTACAAGCTCCAACACGCATTGCACACGAACCCCGCGCTGGTTCCGCTCATCGTGCTTGTTCTGTCCATCATTGTTTTCGGGCTCTTGCTGGGGTCGAAGTTCTTTTCGCCCTTCGCCCTGACCCTCATCCTGCAACAGGTTCAGATCGTCGGCATCGTGGCCGCCGCGCAATCGCTGGTGATCCTGACTGCAGGGATCGACCTCAGTGTAGGCGCCATCATGGTCATGAGTTCCGTCGTCATGGGCCAGTTCACCTTTCGCTACGGCATTCCCCCGGGTATCGCGGTGGTCTGCGGCCTGGCTGTCGGCACCGGCATCGGCGCCATCAACGGGCTGCTGGTCACGCGGATGAAACTGCCGCCCTTCATCGTGACGCTGGGCATGTGGCAGATCGTGCTGGCCGCCAACTTCCTCTACTCGGCCAACGAAACCATCCGCTCGCAGGAAATCGCGGAAAAGGCACCGATCCTGCAGTTCTTCGGCAACGTGATCCAGATCGGCAGCGCCCGCCTGACCTTTGGCGCGATCTTCATGCTGATCCTCTTTGCGGTGCTGACCTATGCGCTGACACAAACCGCCTGGGGCAGGCACGTCTATGCCGTGGGCGATGACAAGGAAGCCGCCGAACTGTCAGGGATGGAGGCGAACAAGGTTCTCGTCTCGGTCTACGCGCTCTCCGGCCTGATCTGCGCCTTTGCCGGATGGGCCCTGATCGGGCGCATCGGCTCGGTCTCGCCGACTTCGGGCCAGCTGGCCAACATCGAAAGCATCACCGCCGTGGTGATCGGGGGCATCTCGCTCTTCGGCGGTCGCGGCTCTGTGCTCGGCTCGCTCTTCGGGGCGCTCATCGTGGGCGTGTTCACCCTCGGCCTGCGCCTGCTGGGGGCTGACGCGCAATGGACTTACCTGCTCATCGGCGTGCTGATCATCGCTGCCGTCTCTGTCGACCAATGGATCCGGAAGGTGTCGGGATAATGACTGTGCAACCTATCGTTCAAGGCCGCGGAATCGTGAAGCGTTACGGCCACGTCACCGCGATCAACCACTCCGATTTCGATCTTTTCCCCGGCGAGGTGCTGGCGGTGATCGGTGACAACGGTGCCGGCAAATCCTCGATCGTCAAGGCGATCTGCGGCGCCGTCCAGGCCGATGAGGGCGAGATCAGGATCGAGGGCAAACCGGTGCACTTTTCCTCGCCCCTGCAGGCGCGGGAAATGGGGATCGAGATCGTCTACCAGCAGCTTGCCCTGTCCCCGGCGCTGTCCATCGCGGACAATATGTTCGCCGGACGAGAGCTGCGCAAACCCGGCATCATGGGCAGCGTCTTTCGCCAGCTCGACAAGAAGGCGATGGAGAAATTCGCCCGGGACAAGCTGACCGAACTGGGCCTCATGACGGTCCAGTCGATCAACCAGGCGGTCGAAACCCTCTCCGGCGGCCAGCGCCAGGGCGTCGCCGTGGCCCGCGCCGCCGCCTTTGCCAGGAAGTTCATCATCATGGACGAGCCGACCGCCGCACTGGGCGTCAAGGAAAGCCGCCGGGTTCTGGAACTGATCCAGGACGTGCGCGCCAAGGGCATCCCGATCATCCTGATCAGCCACAACATGCCGCATGTCTTCGAGGTGGCGGACCGCGTCCACATCCACCGGCTGGGCAAACGGCACGCGGTGGTCGACCCGGCCAAGATCTCGATGTCCGAAGCCGTGGCCATCATGACCGGTGCGATGGAACCGCCCCCCGTCGAGGAACAGCAGCTTGTGCCCAAGGCCGCGGCATAAACCCGGCATTGCCGCCCCCGAAACAGGCAGGGGGCGGCCCCTTTACTGGGACCTGCTTGCAACAGGGCGTTCACGGGTTCACGCTGCCCCCTGTCGGGTCTGGCCAATGTCGGGAAACTGTCGTTAGCGATAACAGGCGTGGCACGGGTCAGTGGCGCGCGAACCGCCGCCCGAAGGACAGGACCGATCCTATGAAAGACGACATCCTCGCACATCTGCGTTACTCGCTTGGCAAGGACGCCGGGCATGCCGCGATCTACGACTGGCGCATGGCGTTGTCGCTGACGCTGCGGGACCGGATGATGGATTCCTGGTTCCAGAGCACCAAGACCAGCTACGACCGCCATGCCAAGCGCGTCTACTACCTGTCGATGGAATTCCTGATCGGCCGCCTGGTCGAGGACGTGGCCGCCAACCTTGGCCTCGTCGACGAGGCCCGCGCCGCGGTGGCCGAGCTGGGCCAGGATTATGACCTGCTGGTCAAGGACGAACCAGACGCGGCCCTGGGCAATGGCGGTCTGGGCCGACTGGCCGCCTGCTTTATGGACAGTCTCGCCACGCTGGGCATTCCCGCGATGGGCTATGGCATCCGCTACGAACACGGGCTCTTCGAGCAGGATTTCGTCGAGGGCCAGCAGATCGAAAAACCCGAAACATGGCTGCAACAGCGCCACGCCTGGGAATTCGAACGCCCCGAGGTCAGCTACAAGGTCGGGTTCGGCGGCCATGTCCACCACCATGAGGGCAAGGCGCAATGGCATCCACATGAAACCGTGATCGCCACTGCCTTCGACACGCCCATCGTCGGCTGGCAGGGGCGTTGGGGAAACACGCTGCGCCTTTGGTCGGCACGGCCGCAAAAGGAATTCGACCTGGCCAGCTTCAACCGGGGCGATTACCTCGCCGCCAGCCGGTCCGAGGCGCTGGCCCGCACGATCTGCCGCGTTCTCTACCCGGACGACACCACCGAAAGCGGCAAGGAACTGCGCCTCAAGCAGGAGTATTTCTTTACGGCCGCGTCCATCAAGGATCTGCTGCGCCGCTTTTTGACCGATCACGACGACATCCGCCAACTGCCCGAGGCCGCCGCGATCCAGCTGAACGATACACACCCGGCCATCGCGGGGCCGGAACTGGTGCGCATCCTGGCCGACGAACACGGGTTGGAGATGGCAGAGGCCATCGACCTCGCCCGCCGCTGCCTGGGCTACACCAACCACACCCTCTTGCCCGAGGCGCTGGAACGCTGGCCCGAATGGCTGCTGGGCCGCGTTTTGCCCCGCCACCTGGAAATCATCCGCGCCATAGAGGCCGGCCAGCAGGCGCAATATCCCGGCAGCCCGCGCATCCTGGACCACGGCAACGTCAACATGGGCGAATTGGCCTTCATCATGGCGCACAAGGTCAACGGGGTCTCGGCGCTGCACACCGACCTGGTGAAATCGACCGTCTTTGCCGACCTGCACCGCATCCACCCGACCCGCATCGTGAACCAGACCAACGGCATCACGCCGCGCCGCTGGCTGCATGGCTGCAACCCGGCGCTGAGCGGCCTCATCACCCGGGAAATCGGCGAGGGCTGGGCGGCGGACCTGGAGCAACTGGGCGCTCTGCGGACCCGCACCGGCGATCCGGACTTCCTGCGCGCCTTCATGGCTGCCAAGCGGACCAACAAGGAGCGCCTGTCGAACTGGGTGCAGGATCACTGCGGCATCGCCATCGACCCGGATGCGATGTTCGACGTCCAGATCAAGCGCATACACGAATACAAGCGCCAGTTGATGAACATCCTCGAAACCATCGCGCTCTGGAACGAGATGCACGCCAATCCGCAGGCGGGCTGGACGCCCCGGGTCAAGATCTTCGGCGGCAAGGCGGCGCCTGGTTATCACGTCGCCAAGGAGATCATCCGCCTGATCAACGACGTGGCCGCAGTGGTGAACAACGATCCGGTCACGAAGGATCTGCTGAAAATCGTCTATCCGCCCAACTACAACGTGACGATGGCCGAACTGCTGATCCCGGCGGCGGACCTGTCTGAGCAGATCTCGACCGCCGGCAAGGAAGCCAGCGGCACCGGCAACATGAAATTCGCCCTGAACGGTGCGCTGACCATCGGCACCCTGGACGGCGCCAACGTGGAAATCCGCGAACATGTGGGGGCGGAGAATTTCTTTCTCTTCGGCCTGACCGCCGAAGAGGTGATCGAACGGCGCAGCCACCACGGCTATGCCCGCGCCGCCATCGAACAAAGCCCGCGGATGCAGAAGGTGCTGGCCCAGATCGCCGAGGGGCGCTTCTCGCCGCAGGAACCGGGCCGCTATCACGGCCTGGTCGGCAACCTCTGGGACCACGACCATTTCCTCGTGTCCTGCGATTTCGACAGCTATTTCGACACCCAGCGCCGCGCCGACGAGGCCTTCAAGCATCAGGCGACCTGGGCGGCGATGGCGCTCAGCAACACCGCCAGCGTCGGCTGGTTTTCCTCCGACAGAACGATCAGGGGTTACGCGCGTGACATCTGGAACGTGCATAGCGCCATTGACGGCCAACTGGAGCAAAGCGCATGACAGCCCCTCTCGACCAACGCACCGCCCGAAACATCGTCGAGGGACGCCACGGCGACCCGTTCTCTGTTCTTGGCCAGCACACCCTGCCCGACGGCAGCCAATGCGTGCGGGTCTTTTACCCGAACGTCGACCGGGTCGAGGTGCTGGCGCGCGACAGCGGCATGTTGCTGGCGGTACTGGATCCGGTCGAAGGCGCGCCCGGGATGTACGACGGCATCCTGCCGGGGATCGCCGGGCGATATGACTATCGCCTGCGCCTGTCGCGCGGCAACGACAGCTGGGAAGAAGAAGACGCCTATGCCTTCGGCACCGTGCTGGGCGAGATCGACGAATACCTGCTGGGCGAGGGCACGCATGGCCAGCTCTGGCGCGCACTGGGGGCGCATCTGACAAGCTACGCCGGCACCTCGGGCGTACATTTCGCCGTCTGGGCGCCCAATGCCGCGCGCGTTTCGGTGGTGGGCAACTTCAACGAATGGGACGGACGCCGCCACGTCATGCGCCGCCGGGGCCCGACCGGAATCTGGGAGATCTTCGTGCCCGGCGTGGCAGAAGGCGCGCTCTACAAGTTCGAGCTGCTGGACGCCAACGGGATGCTCCTGCCGCTCAAGGCCGATCCGGTGGGCTTTGGCGCCGAATTGCCGCCCAACACCGCCTCTGTCGTCCGCGACCTTGGACAGCATTGGTGGATGGACAGCGGCTGGATGGCGACACGCTGGCACAAGCACCGCATCGACCAGCCGATCTCGATCTACGAGGTGCACCTGGAAAGCTGGCGCCGCGTACCCGAAGAGGACGGCCGCCCGCTGACCTACCGCGAACACGCCGAACAACTGGTGCGATACGCGGCAGACATGGGCTTTACCCATATCGAGCTGACGCCGATTTCCGAATACCCCTTCGGCGGTTCCTGGGGCTATCAACCGGTGGGTCTTTACGCGCCCACCTCGCGCTTTGGCACGCCCGAGGATTTCCGGGCGCTGGTCGAGGCCGCGCATGGCGCGGGCCTTGGCCTGATCATCGACTGGGTGCCGGGCCATTTCCCCACCGACAGCCACGGGCTGGCGCGGTTCGACGGTTCGGCGCTCTATGAACATTCCGACCCCAAGGAAGGCTATCACCCGGACTGGAACACGCTGGTCTACAACTATGGCCGCACCGAGGTGGCGAATTTCCTGATCGCCAACGCCCGTTACTGGCTGGAGGAATTCCACATCGACGGGCTGCGCGTCGATGCGGTGGCCTCGATGCTGTATCGCGACTATTCCCGCAAGGACGGCGAATGGATCCCCAACCAGCACGGCGGACGCGAAAACCTGGAAGCCATCGCCTTTCTGCGGCACATGAACGAACAGGTCTACGCCGCGCATCCGGACATCATGACCTTGGCCGAGGAATCCACCGCCTTTCCGGGCGTCAGCGCGCCCACCGATACCGGCGGGCTGGGTTTTGGCTTCAAGTGGAACATGGGGTGGATGAACGACACCCTGCGGTACATGGGCGAGGACCCGATCAACCGCAAATACCACCACGACAAGATGACCTTCGGGCTGCACTACGCCTTTTCGGAAAACTTCGTGCTGCCGCTCAGCCATGACGAGGTGGTGCATGGCAAGGGTTCGCTGCTGTCGCGGATGCCCGGCGACGACTGGCAGAAATTCGCGAACCTGCGGGCCTATTTCGGCTTCATGTACGGCCATCCCGGCAAGAAGCTGATGTTCATGGGCGGCGAATTCGGCCAGTGGGAGGAATGGAACCACAACCGCAGCCTTGACTGGCACCTGCTGGAACAGGAGCCGCACAAGGGGATGCAGCGGCTGGTCCGCGATCTCAACACGCTCTACCGGGGCACGCCGGCGCTCTACCAGCTGGACAGCAAGGCAGAGGGCTTTCGCTGGATCGACGGCGGCAACGCGGCGGAATCCATCTTTTCCTGGATCCGCATGGGCGACGAGGGCGAGGCGCCGGTGCTGGTGGTGTCGAACTTCACGCCGGTGACACGGCATGGCTACCGGATCGGCGTACCGCTTTCGGGCCACTGGGACGAACGCCTGAACACCGACGCGCCGCTTTACGGCGGCAGCGGCCAGGGCAACCCGGGCGGGGTGACCGCAACGGCAGAATCCGCACATGGCTGCGCCTATTCGATTGAAATCACCGTACCGCCGCTGGCGACGGTATTTTTTCAACTGTCCGGGGGGGAGTGACCGGACGCCAGATAACGGGGGAGGACCACATGGAATACGACAGGTTCAGACTGGCCCAGCAGACGATGGCCTATGTCCTGGCAGGCGGGCGCGGATCGCGCCTGAAGGAGATGACCGACATCCGAGCCAAACCCGCGGTCTATTTCGGCGGCAAGACAAGGATCATCGACTTTGCCCTGTCGAACGCGGTCAATTCCGGCATCCGCCGCATCGGCGTCGCAACCCAGTACAAGGCGCACAGCCTGATCCGCCACCTTCAGCGCGGCTGGTCCTTTTTCCGGGCCGAACGCAACGAGGGATTGGATATCCTGCCCGCCAGCCAGCAGCTCAACGAGGAAAACTGGTACAAGGGCACCGCCGACGCGGTCACGCAGAACATCTCGATCATCAAGGGATACGAGCCCAAGTACATCCTGATCCTGGCCGGGGACCACATCTACAAGCAGGATTATTCCTACATGATCGAACAGCATGTGGAATCCGGCGCCAAGGTGACGGTCGGCTGTATCGAGGTGCCCCGCGAAGAGGCCAAGGGCTTTGGCGTCATGGCGGTGGACGAGAACGACAAGGTCCTGGAGTTTGTCGAGAAACCCGCCGACCCGCCCACCATGCCGAACGATCCGACACGCTCGCTGGCCTCGATGGGGATCTATGTCTTCGAGACGGATTTCCTGTGCGAGCTGCTGGAGGCGGACGCGCGCGACCCCAACTCCAGCCATGATTTCGGCAAGGACATCATCCCCGGGCTGGTGGCCTCTGGCGATGCCGTCGCCCATCCCTTTGGCCGCTCCTGCGTCATGTCGGGGCTCGAACGCAAACCCTACTGGCGCGATGTCGGCACGCTGGATGCCTACTGGCAGGCCAATATCGACATGACCGATTTCGAGCCCGAGCTGGACATCTACGCCACCGACTGGCCGATCTGGACCTACTCCGAGCTGACGGCCCCGGCCAAGTTCATCCACAACGAGGAAGGCCGGCGCGGTCAGGCCGTGTCCTCGATGGTCTCGGGCGGCTGCATCATCTCCGGCTCGTCGCTCTATCGCTGCCTGTTGTTCACCGGGGTCAAGACGCATTCCTATTCACAGATGGAAGGCGTCGTCGCCCTGCCCTATTCCGAGGTCGGACGGCGGGCACATATCAAGAACGCGATCATCGACCGTGGCGTGAAAATCCCGCCGGGTTTGGTCGTGGGCGAAGACCCCGAGCTTGACGCCAAGCGATTCCGGCGGACCGAAAACGGCATCTGCCTCATCACCCGCAAGATGATCGAGGAACTGGAGTGATCGCATGAAGGTGCTGATGGTCGCCTCGGAATGTGCGCCCTTCGTCAAGACCGGGGGGCTGGCGGACGTGGCGGGCGCGCTGCCCGGTGCGCTGGCGCCGCTGGGGGTCGAGGTCAAGACCGTCCTGCCCGCCTACCCGGCGCTGTTTCCCCTGCTGGCCAAGGGCAAGGAAGTGGCCAGCTTTGGCGACCTGCCCGGCGGCACCGGACGACTGGTCGAGGTTCAGGCCGAGGGGCTTACACTGCTGCTGCTGGACGCGCCGCAGCTTTTCGACCGGCCCGGCGCTCCCTACACCGGCGCCGATGGCAAGGACTGGCCCGACAATCACCGCCGCTTCGGTGCACTGGCGCAGGCGGCGGCACGGATCAGTTTCGACGGGCTTGACGGCTGGGTGCCGGACGTGCTGCACGCGCATGACTGGCAGGCGGGGCTGGCGCCGGTCTACCTGAAACAGGACGGACGCACGCCGCCCAAATCGGTCATCACGATCCACAACATCGCCTTCCAGGGCCGGTTCGGCCCGCATGTCATGGGCGATCTGCAGTTGCGTAGCGACTGGTTCCACCCCGGCGGGCTGGAATATTACGGCGATGTCAGTTTCCTGAAGGCGGGGCTGGTCTACGCCGATCACATCACCACCGTCAGCCCGACCTACGCCCGCGAGATCCTGACACCGCAATTCGGCATGGGGCTGGACGGGGTGTTGGCAGGCCGGGCCTCGGACCTGACCGGCATCCTGAACGGCATCGACCTGGAGGCCTGGAACCCCAAGAGCGACCCGGCCCTGCCCGCGACCTACGGGTTGAAACGACTGGGGGCAAAGGCCAAGAACCGCGCCGCCCTGGCCGAACGGCTGGGCCTGGACCCCGACCATGACGGCCCGCTTTTCTGCGTCATCAGCCGCCTGACCCTGCAAAAGGGACTGGACGCGCTGGCCGGCGCCCTGCCTGCGCTGGTCGCCGGCGGCGGCCAGCTGGCGCTGCTCGGCTCGGGCGAGCCGGAACTGGAGCAGGCCTTTCGCGACGCCGCCGCGCGCTTCCCCGGAAAGGTTGGGGTCGAGATCGGCTATGACGAGGCGCTGTCGCACCTGATGCAAGGGGGATCGGATGCGATCCTGATCCCCTCGCGCTTCGAACCCTGCGGCCTGACTCAGCTGTACGGGTTGCGCTACGGTACCTTGCCGGTGGTGGCGCGGACCGGCGGGCTGGCCGACACGGTGATCGATGCCAACCACGCGGCGCTGGCGGCCGGCGTGGCCACCGGCTTTGTATTCGACGATGTCTCTGTCACCGGGATCGAGGGCGCGATTGCCCGCGCCATCGCCGCCCATGCCAACCGGGACCTGTGGAAACAGATGCAGGCGGCGGCCATGCGTCAGCCCGTTGGCTGGGAAAGCTCGGCCCGCGACTATGTCCGGATGTACGAGACACTCTGCGCATGACCGAACCCGGGGGCAGCACATATGGGATCGGCGCAGGCCGGCCAAACCGGCTGGGCGCCGTCTTTGACGGAGAAGGCACCAATTTCGCGCTCTTCTCGGATCATGCCCAGCGGGTCGACCTGTGCCTCTTCTCGCCCGATGGCAAAACCGAGCAGCAACGCCTTTCGCTGCCCGAACGGCGCGGCGCGGTCTGGCACGGGTATGTCCCGGGGCTGAAGCCCGGAGCGCTTTACGGCTATCGTGTCCACGGTCCCTTTGCCCCCGAGCGCGGCCACCGCTTCAACGCCAACAAGCTGCTGGTCGATCCCTACACCCGCGCCCTGCACGGCGGGTTCAGCACCCATCCCGCGACCTTCGGCTACAGCCCCGGGTCGGCGGATGGCGATCTGTCGTTCAGCTCGTCCGACAGCGCGCCCCATACGCCCAAATCCGTGGTCTGGGACCCCGCCGACTATCCCACCGGCACCAGGGGACTGCGGCGCGGATGGTCCAACACGGTCATCTACGAAACCCACGTCCGGGGCAGCACCATGCGCCACCCGGACGTGCCCGAGGCGCTGCGCGGCACGGTCGAGGGGCTGGCCTCGGACGCGATGCTGGACCATCTGACCCGGTTGGGCATCACCACGGTCGAACTGCTGCCGGTGCAGGCGATCCGGTCGGAAAACGCGCTGACCGGGCGCGGGCTGGTGAACTACTGGGGCTACAACACCGCCGGATTCTTTGTTCCCGAACCGCGTTACCTTGGCCCGCAAGGCGTGGCAGGCTTCCGCCGGATGGTCGACAGGTTCCACGTGGCGGGAATCGAGGTGATCCTTGACGTGGTCTACAACCACTCGGCCGAGGGCGATCACCTTGGCCCGACCTTCTCTTTTCGTGGGCTCGACAATGCCTCCTACTATCGCCTCGTCGAGGGGCAGCCCCGGTTCTACGTCAACGACACCGGCACCGGGAACACGCTGAACACCGACCATCCCTTTGTCCTGCGCCTGATCCTCGACAGCCTGCGCTTCTGGGTGGACTGCATGGGCGTCGACGGGTTCCGCTTTGACCTGGCCACCACTTTGGGGCGCGAGCGGCAGGGGTTCGACCGGCACGGCGGCTTCATGGACGCGCTCAGGCAGGACCCGCTGCTGGCCGAGGTCAAGCTGATCGCCGAACCCTGGGATCTGGGACACGGCGGCTATCGACTGGGCCAGTTCCCGCCGGAGTTCGCCGAATGGAACGACCGCTTTCGCGACACGGTACGGCGCTTCTGGCGCGGCGACGGGCACGCGGCGCAGGATCTTGGCTCGGCGCTTCTGGGCACGGCGGACCTGTTCGACACGCGTGGGCGCCGCGCCTGGGCTTCTGTCAACTTTGCCGCCGCCCACGACGGGTTCACGCTGGCCGATGTCACCGCCTATTCGAAACGCCACAACCAGGCCAATGGCGAAGGCAACCGCGACGGCCACCATGCCAACCATTCGGACAACCTGGGCGAGGAAGGCGAGACCAAGGACGCGACGATCCTGTCCGCTCGTCGCCAGCGGGTGCGCAACATGCTGGCCACGGTTCTGTTGTCTCAGGGCACACCGATGATCCTTGCAGGGGACGAGGGAGGCCATTCGCAAGGCGGCAACAACAACGCCTATTGCCAGGACAATGAAACCAGCTGGCTGGACTGGGCGACGATGGAAAAGGACCTGGTCGATTTCACTGCCGCGTTGATCGCCTTCCGCAAGGCGCATGGCGTGTTGCGCCAGGGCCGGTTCCTGCACGGGGTTCAGCGCGCGGACGGCAAGCCGGACGTGGAATGGCGTGGCTTTGACGGCAGTGCACTGAACTGGCGTGATCCGGGGCTGTCCTCGCTCTGCCTGCTGCTGCGCGGCTGTGCCGAAAGCCCGTCGGGCTGCGCCGACACCGAGGAAATCCTGCTGGCCTTCAACCGCGAGGGCAGCGATCAGGTCCTTGAACTGCCCCCACCCGCAGGCACATGGCGGCGCGAGATCGACAGCTCGGCGCCGCGCCAGAACCCGCAGGACATCACAGAGGCGACCGTCACCGTCGCCGCATTCAGCGTCGCGGGCTTTGTCCGCCACCCGGAGAAGACGACATGACCGGAGCCGACGAGGCCCTGCGCGACCTGGCCAAGGCCTATGGCGTTCACCTGGGCTTTCACGACCTGCAAGGCCATGAACACGCCGCCGCACCGGAAACGCTGCGCGCGCTCCTGGGGGGGATGGGCGTTGCCGCCGATACGCCCGCCACGGTGGCCGAGGCGCTGGAGCAGTTGCGCGTCCGCCAGGACGAAAGCCCCGTGCCATCCGAGATCCTGGCCCGCGCCGGTACGCCCCTGTCGCTGCCCGTTCCGTCGCCCTGCGACTGGATGCTGCTGGACGAGAGCGGCGCCGAGGTACAGGCCGGGCGTGCCGGGGAAAGTATCGACCTCGGTCCGATGGACGTGGGCTATTTCACTCTGCATGTCGCGGCACCGGACCGGCACGCCGAATCGCTGGTGCTGGCGGCCCCGGCCCATGCACCAACCGTTCAGGACCTGACCGGGCGGGCAAAGGGATGGGGCGTCTGCGGCGCGCTTTACGGTCTGCGGTCCGGGCACAATGGCGGGTTGGGCAGCTATGGCGACCTGCCCGCCGCCCTGCGGGCGCTGGCGCAGGCGGGGGCGCAGTTCTTCGGTCTGAACCCGATCCATGCGCTGGGCTGGACGGCGGAGGAGATGACCAGCCCCTATTCGCCCACGCACCGGGGCTTTTTCAGCACCGATCACATCGCACCGCGCGCCGGGCTGGGACCGACACCCCGGGATGAGCTGATCGACTACGCCACCTACCGCCGCCGCCAGCGCGGCGCGCTGCACAGCGAGTACCTGCGCTTCGAGGCCGCCCCCGAAGCCGAGCGCCGCGCCTTTCAGCGCTTCCGGGCCGAGGGTGGCGCCCGGCTGGATACCTTTGCCCAGTTCGAGGCGCTCAGCGCCCTGCACGGCGAGGATTTCCGCAACTGGCCCGATGCCTTGCGGCGTCCGGGCCCCGACGCCGCGCGGGCCGCCGCCGAAGACGTGGAATTCCACCAGTGGCTGCAATGGCGGGCCGAGACACAGATCGACGCCGCGCAGGCCACCGCGCGCGAGGCGGGAATGGATTTCGGGCTGTACCTGGATCTGGCGGTGGGCGCGCGGCCCGGCGGCGCCGAGGTCTGGATGCACCGCGACACCATCGCCCAGGGCGTCACCATCGGCGCCCCGCCCGATCACCTGAACCCCGAGGGCCAGTCGTGGAACCTGGCCGCCCATGCGCCCGCACGCCTGCGCGCCGCGCAGTATCGCCCGCTGCGCGCCATGCTGCGCAAGCTGATGGCCAAGGCGGGCATCCTGCGGGTGGATCACGCGCTGGGGCTTTTGCGCAGCTTCTGGATTCCAGATGACGGCAGCCCGGGCGGCTATGTCTCGCAACCCTTCGAAAGCCTGCTGGCGGTGATCGCCATCGAGGCGGCGCGGGCGCGCTGTCTTGTGGTGGGGGAGGACCTGGGACTGGTGCCCGACGGATTTCGCGAAACCCTGAACGGCGCCGGGTTGCTGAGCTATGCCGTCTGGCAATACGAAACGGCGGCGGACGGAACACTCTGTGATCCCAAGGACCTGCGCGCCTTCTCACTGGCCTGTTTCGGCACCCATGACACGCCGACGCTGCGCGGGTTCTGGTACGGGCAGGACATCGACTGGTGGCAGCGCATGGGCTGGCTGAACAGCGGCCAGACCCGCGCCCGCCACGACGAGCGCGCCCGCCAGCGCGCGGGCCTGCGCGACATGTGCCACCTCCCGCCAGAGGCCGGTCCCGACCGGATCGCCGAAGCGGTGCAGGCCCGGCTTTGCACGGCGCCATCGGCGCTGGTGGCCCTGCAACTGGATGACCTGCTGGGCTGTCTCGAGGCCCAGAACCTGCCCGGCACCGTCACCGAGCATCCCAACTGGCGCCGCCGCCTGCCCGTGGCGGTCGATGGCCTCAAGCAAGCATTGCCCGCCAGCCGCATTCGCGCTTTCATGCCCGTGGACCGCAGCGGGACCGTTTAGAAAGGACCCTTTTCATGACGCCCATCACCCGCCCCCTGACGCCCTTCGACGGCCAGAAACCCGGCACCTCGGGCCTGCGCAAGAAGACGCGGGTCTTCATGCAGGACGGTTATGTCGAGGCCTTTGTCCAATCCATCTTCAACGCCATCGGCGGGGTTGAGGGCAAGACCTTCGTCGTCGGCGGGGACGGGCGTTATTTCAATGCCGAGGCGATCCAGACCATCCTGCGCATGGCCGCCGCGCAGGGCGCGGCGCGCTGCATCGTCGGGCGGGAGGGCCTGTTGTCGACACCCGCCGCCTCGCACCTGATCCGCAAGCGCGGCGCGGACGGCGGGCTGGTCCTGTCGGCCAGTCACAACCCGGGCGGGATCGACGCGGATTTCGGGCTGAAATACAACATCGCCAACGGTGGCCCGGCGCCGGAAAGCGTGACCGCGGCGATCCATGAACAGACGCAGGGCATTTCCGAATACGTCACGCTGGAAACGCCGGACGTGGACCTGGGCCTCCTGGGCGAAACCGCGCTGGGCAAGATGACGGTCGAGATCCTGGATCCGGTGGCCGACTACGCCGCGCTGATGCAGGAGCTGTTCGATTTCGACGCCATCCGGGCGCTGATCGCCGGGGGATTCAGCCTGAAATTCGACGCGATGCATGCGGTGACAGGCCCCTATGCCACTGCGATCCTTGAAGGAATGCTGGGCGCGCCAAAGGGCACCGTGCTGAACGGCGTGCCCTCGGTCGATTTCGGCAAGGGACATCCGGACCCGAACCCGATCTGGGCCAAGCCGCTGGTCGACATGGTGATGCGCGACGACGGACCGGATTTTGCCGCCGCCTCGGACGGCGACGGCGACCGCAACATGATCCTGGGCAAGGGCATCTATGTCACGCCCTCTGACAGCCTGGCGGTGCTGGCCGCGAACGCCCATCTGGCACCGGGGTACGCGCGCGGGCTGGCAGGCGTGGCGCGGTCGATGCCGACCAGCCGCGCCGCCGACCGGGTCGCAGAGAAGCTGGGCATCGAGAGTTTCGAGACGCCGACGGGCTGGAAGTTCTTCGGCAACCTGCTGGACGCGGGCCGCGCCACGCTCTGCGGCGAGGAAAGCGCCGGCACCGGGAGCGACCACGTCCGCGAAAAGGACGGGCTGTGGGCGGTGCTCTTGTGGATCAACATATTGGCCGAACGCAAGATTTCCGTGGCGGAGATCCTGCGGGACCACTGGCGCAGCTATGGGCGGGACTACTATTCGCGGCACGATTACGAGGCAGTGGACTCTGCCGCCGCCGAAGGGTTGATGGCCGATATGAACGCCCGTTTGGACGATCTGCCGGGGACCGAAGTGGGCAATCCGCCCAAGGTGATCGCCCGCGCCGACCAGTTTGCCTATACCGATCCGGTGGACGGATCGGTCAGCAGGAACCAGGGCTTGCGGATTTTTTTCGCGGACGACAGCCGGGCGGTGATCCGCCTCTCGGGCACCGGAACAGAGGGCGCGACGATCCGCGTCTACCTGGAACGCTATGAACCTGCCGGGGGCGATCTGAACGTCGAGACCCAGGCCGCGCTGCGCGACCTGGCGGCCGCCGTGAATGCCCTGACGGGCCTCTCCGAACGGACCGGGCGCGAGGCCCCGGACGTCATGACCTGACCCGCCCAAACCGGGCTTGCACACTCCATGCAAGGCCCTGCGCAGGGCGCGGTGCCGCGGCCAGGTCCGCTGAGAACCCTAGTTCAATTCTGCACGTTCGTTGGGCAGACGTTGACGTAGCGTTCCGTGATATTCACCGTCGATGCCAGCACCCCGGTATAGGTTCCGGACACAGGCCACGACAGTTTCTTTTGATCTCTGTAGACCAGTTCCATCGTACCCTTGTAAGGCAAGTCCAGATTGGCCTCGTAGTAGCTTGGGACAACCAGCACGTTCAAAAGCGGCTCACCGTTCTCATCCACTTCGGTGAAGGAATCGAGACGGCCTGCTGCCTTGAAATCTTCATAGGTCGAGGCCGGGAACTTTTTCGTCATCTCGGCGACCAGGGTTCTTTCGTTATTGTCTTGCCATTCATGGCCCAGCCCGAAGCTCGCTTCGGCAGATACTTCGAATCCGGTTTCGCCTACGGACGGCACGCCAGCCTTGCCCGAGTACTTGAAGCCCAACTTGAGGCCAACCCGCCAATCCCACTTTGAGATATCAACATGCTTTCGCGTTTCTGAAAGCTTTACCGTGGTTTCCTCGTTCCGGCGCACCGGCACACAGACCGGCGTCATGTTCTTCAGTTTGGGTCGCGCGTCTTTGAGTGTGGGATAGGTGTCGACGTTCAAGTTGATCCTTTCCGGTTCGCGGATGAATGCCAAGCCGAAACTGTCGATCTCGGTCCCGGAACGCACCCAGACGCCCACGGGATAGCCAGTGCCTACATTGGCGTCGGCCTTGCCATCCGCGATCCCCGCCGTCACCCCTAGACTTACCTTCCTGTCCATACTGGTCTGGAACACGATCTGCTTAACGCGACGCGGGTTCTGATTTGGATAGACTGTCAGCCCCGTGATCAATTCATTCGGATCGAACAGGATCTGCTGTGTCGCAAAGCCGTTTGTCGAGCCGTAAGACTTTTCTTGTGTTGTATTGAAAACGCCGTCGGCGTCCTGCTTTGACCACCTGACTTTCAAACCCGTCACGTACCCGTGACGCAGCCACAGTTGAATTTCCGAAACGCGGCTACCGTCGCACATCACGTCGAAATGCGGATTTCCGCCGCTGCCGCCCGCGACGGCCTTTTTTTCGAGGAACCATTCATCGCAGGCCTGCGACACGGTTGCTGCAAGACACATGAAACAGGCAAGAAACAGATAGCGGAGATGAAACATCTTGGCGGCTCCTAATCCGGATAATTACCAACAAATTGTGCTTTCCGCGTATGGCCATTACAACCTTGACACGTAACTATTTCTGTGGACCATCGCCCGTCTGGTGACCTTGGGCATTCAGGACGCCCAACTCTGGCACGACCGCCCTGGCGACATCCCAATTCCTCGCGGTGTTAGAGTGTGCGGATCGTGGTCAGCCTTGACCCTGCCGAATCTGCTTGCGTCCGCCCCCATGCTCGCCTATATGCGCCTCAACAGCGGCGCGCCGAGGTTCAGCCCCGGCGCCCATCGTTCTTTCGCAAACGGGCCGCTGGCCCGTTTTTTTGTGCCCGAAAGGCAAGTGACCAATGACCGACCTGATCGCAAAGACCGGCATGGACAAGCGTCTTGCGGAGATCGTGCAGCCCGTGATCGAGGACATGGGATTCGACCTGGTCCGCATCCGCCTGATGGGCGGACAGGTGCCGACGCTGCAGATCATGGCCGAACGCCCCCAGGGCGGGATCGAGGTGGATGAATGCGCCGAGATCTCGACAGCCGTCAGCGCCGTGCTGGACGTCGAGGACCCGATCATCGACACCTACACGCTGGAGGTGTCCAGTCCCGGCATCGACCGCCCGCTGACCCGGCTCAAGGATTTCGATACCTACGAGGGGTACGAGGCCCGGCTTGAGACCTCGGAGATGATCGAGGGCCGCAAGCGATTCCGCGGCGTGCTGGCCGGGGTCGAGGACGGCGAGGTCCTGATCAACCTGGACGAGGGCACCATCGGGCTGCAGTTCGACTGGCTGACCGACGCCAAGCTGGTGATGACCGACGAACTGATCCGCCTCATGCTGAAGGCCCGCAAGAAAGCGGATGCCCAGGGCGCGGGCGATACACTGGACGAGACCAAGTTTGACGAGATCGAGACCGAACAGTCTCGGGACGAGGAGCAATAACAATGGCAATCACCTCTGCAAACCAGCTGGAACTCCTGCAGACCGCCGAAGCGGTGGCGCGCGAGAAGATGATCGACCCCGGTCTGGTCGTCGAAGCGATGGAAGAAAGCCTCGCCCGGGCGGCCAAGTCCCGTTACGGCGCCGAGATGGACATCCGCGTGTCGATCGACCGCCGCACCGGCAAGGCGACCTTTACCCGCGTCCGCACCGTCGTCGAGGACGAGGAGCTGGAGAACTACCAGGCAGAGTTGACCGTCGAGCAGGCCAAGCAGTACATGGCCGATCCGCAGGTGGGTGACGTCTATTCCGAAGAGGTGCCGCCGGTGGAACTGGGCCGGATCGCGGCGCAGTCGGCCAAGCAGGTGATCCTGCAGAAGGTCCGCGAAGCCGAGCGCGACCGCCAGTACGACGAATTCAAGGACCGCGCCGGCACCATCATCAACGGTGTCGTCAAGCGCGAGGAATACGGCAACGTCATCGTCGACGTGGGCCGTGGCGAAGCGATCCTGCGCCGGAACGAAAAGATCGGCCGCGAAAGCTATCGCCCCGGCGACCGCATCCGCTGCTACATCAAGGACGTGCGCCGCGAGACGCGCGGGCCGCAGATCTTCCTCAGCCGCACCGACCCGCAGTTCATGGCCGAGCTGTTCAAGATGGAAGTGCCGGAAATCTACGACGGCATCATCGAGATCAAGGCCGTCGCCCGCGATCCCGGCTCGCGCGCCAAGATCGCCGTGATTTCCTATGATAGCGGCATCGACCCGGTCGGCGCCTGTGTCGGCATGCGCGGCAGCCGCGTGCAGGCCGTCGTGAACGAACTTCAGGGCGAAAAGATCGACATCATCCCGTGGAACGAGGACGTGCCGACCTTCCTCGTCAACGCGTTGCAGCCCGCCGAGGTGTCCAAAGTGGTCCTCGACGAAGAGGCCGAGCGCATCGAGGTCGTGGTGCCGGACGAGCAGCTGTCGCTTGCGATCGGCCGTCGCGGTCAGAACGTGCGTCTTGCCTCGCAGCTGACCGCGCTCGACATCGACATCATGACCGAAGAGGAAGAATCGAAGCGCCGCCAGGCCGAGTTCGAGGAACGCACCAAGCTGTTCATGGACACGCTGGACCTGGACGAGTTCTTTGCCCAGCTTCTGGTCTCCGAAGGGTTCACCAACCTCGAAGAGGTGGCCTATGTCGAGATCGACGAGCTGCTGGTGATCGACGGCGTCGACGAGGACACCGCCAACGAGTTGCAGGCCCGTGCCCGCGACGTGCTGGAAGAGCAGGCCCGCAAGGCGCTGGAACACGCCCGCGAACTGGGTGTGGACGACAGCCTCGTGAATTTCGAGGGGCTGACCCCGCAGATGGTCGAGGCCCTGGCCGAAGACGGCATCAAGACGCTGGAAGATTTCGCCACCTGCGCCGACTGGGAACTGGCCGGCGGCTGGACCACTGTCGACGGGCAGCGCGTCAAGGACGACGGTTTGCTGGAGAAATTCGAGGTCGATCTCGAAGAGGCGCAGAACATGGTCATGACCGCGCGCGTCCTTCTGGGCTGGGTCGATCCGACCGAGCTGGAAGCCGCGGCCGAGGAAGGTGACGAAGACCTGGCCGACGACGACGGCGAAACCGAAGAGCAGGAGGCGTAAAGCCGGCATGACCAGGGGCGGACGGGCCAAGACCCACGACGACGGACCTGAGCGGAAGTGCATCGCCACAGGCGATGTGCAGCCCCGCGACGGGCTGATCCGGTTCGTCCTGGGCCCGGACGGACGGATCGTGCCGGATCTGGCTGGTAAATTGCCGGGACGCGGCCTATATGTATCGGCCAACCGGGCGGCGATCGACAAGGCAGCCGCAAAGGGGCTTTTCTCACGGGCGATGAAACAGCCCGTGAAACTCCCCGACGGGCTGTCCGATCTGATCGAACAGATGCTGGCGAAGCGGGTCATCGACCTGATCTCGCTGGCGCGGAAGTCGGGACAGGCCATCTCGGGCTACGAGAAGGTCAAGTCCTGGTTGCAGATGGAAGAGGCCTCGGTGCTGATCCAGGCGGAGGACGGCTCGGGTCGGGGCAAGTCGAAACTCTCGACGCCGTATGGCGGTGATTATATCGGCTGGCTCACGGCAGACGAACTGGGCATGGCCTTTGGCCGACAAACTGTGATACATGCCGCGCTTGGCTCTGGCGGACTCGTGCCGCGTATTGTAGAGGAAGCCCAGCGCTTGAAGGGTGTACGCGTCACGTCAGACGCGGATCGCGGTGGCAGGGGCCACCGGAAAGGATGAAGAAGCTTTATGAGCGATAACGACGGCAAAAAGACATTGGGCGTGCGTGGCGGCGGAGCCCGTTCGGGCAGTGTGAAGCAGAGCTTCAGCCACGGACGCACAAAGAACGTCGTGGTGGAGACCAAGCGTAAGCGGGTCGTCGTCCCGAAGCCCGGCGCCGGTAGCGGTGCGGGTGGCGGCAAGGGCGGCCAGGTTGGCGGATCGGGCGGCAAGCGCCCGGCCGGCATCTCGGATGCCGAGATGGAGCGCCGCCTGAAGGCGCTGCAAGCCGCCAAGGCACGCGAGGCAGAGGAAACCGCCAAGCGCGAGGCCGAGGAAAAGGCCCGCGCCGAAGAGCGTGAGCGCCTCCGCGCCGAAAAGGAACAGAAAGAGCGCGAGCAGCGCGAAGCCGAGGAAGCGCTGAAGCGCAAGGCCGAGGAAGAAGAGCGCAAGAAGCGCGAGGCAGAAGACGCGGCCAAGGCCGCCGCCGCTGCCGCCGCCCAGCCTGCGCCCAAGGCCGACGACCAGGCCCGCGCCAAGCCCAAGAAGGAAGAGGCCCCGCGCCGCACCCCCGACCGCGACGACCAGAAGAGCGGTCGCGGCGGACGTGGCCGTGGCGACGGCGGACGCCGTTCCGGCAAGCTGACCCTGAACCAGGCCCTGTCCGGCGGCGAAGGCGGCCGGCAGAAATCCTTGGCCGCGATGAAGCGGAAGCAGGAGCGCGCACGCCAGAAGGCGATGGGCGGCCAGCAGTCCCGCGAGAAGGTGACGCGCGACGTCAAACTGCCCGAGGCGATCACGGTGGCCGAACTGGCCAACCGCATGGCCGAACGCGTGGGCGACGTCGTCAAGGCGCTGATGAACAACGGCATCATGGCGACTCAGAACCAGTCGATCGACGCCGATACTGCGGAACTGATCATCGAGGAATTCGGCCACCGCGTGCAGCGGGTGTCCGATGCCGATGTCGAGGACGTCATCAAGGAGGTCGAGGACAAGGCCGAAGACCTGCAGCCGCGTCCCCCGGTCATCACGATCATGGGCCACGTCGACCACGGCAAGACCTCGCTTCTGGACGCGATCCGTGATGCCAAGGTGACGGCCGGCGAAGCGGGCGGGATCACGCAGCACATCGGCGCCTACCAGGTGAAGACCGAGAGCGGCGCGGTGCTGAGCTTCCTCGACACGCCGGGCCACGCGGCCTTTACCTCGATGCGTTCGCGCGGGGCCCAGGTGACGGATATCGTCGTCCTGGTGGTTGCCGCCGACGACGCGGTGATGCCGCAGACCGTCGAGGCCATCAACCACGCCAAGGCGGCGAAGGTTCCGATGATCGTGGCGATCAACAAGATCGACAAGCCGTCGGCCAACCCGACCAAGGTGCGCACCGACCTGCTGCAGCACGAGGTGATCGTCGAGGAACTGTCCGGTGACGTTCAGGACGTCGAGGTCTCGGCCCATACCGGCCAGGGTCTGGATGAGCTGCTGGAAGCCATCGCGCTGCAGGCCGAGATCCTGGAACTGAAGGCGAACCCGAACCGGGCCGCCGAAGGCGCCGTGATCGAGGCTCAGCTGGACGTGGGCCGTGGCCCCGTGGCCACCGTGCTGGTTCAGCGCGGCACCCTGCGCCAGGGCGACGTCTTTGTCGTCGGCGAGCAGTACGGCAAGGTCCGCGCGCTGATCAACGACAAGGGCGAGCGCGTCAAGGAAGCCGGCCCCTCGGTGCCCGTCGAGGTGCTGGGCCTGAACGGCACACCCGAGGCCGGCGACGTTCTGAACGTCACCGAGACCGAGGCGCAGGCGCGTGAAATCGCCGAGTACCGTGCCAACCTGGCCAAGGAAAAGCGGGCCGCGGCCGGTGCAGCCACCACGCTGGACCAGCTGCTGCAGAAGGCCAAGGAAGACGAGAACGTCAGCGAGCTGCCGGTCATCGTCAAGGCCGACGTGCAAGGTTCGTCCGAGGCCATCGTGCAGGCGCTGGAGAAGGTCGGCAACGACGAGGTCCGCGTGCGGGTCATCCACTATGGCGTGGGTGCCATCACGGAGACCGACGTTGGCCTTGCAGAAGCGTCCGGCTGTCCGGTGATCGGCTTTAACGTGCGGGCCAATGCACCCGCGCGGAACGCCGCCAACCAGAAGGGCGTCGAGATCCGCTACTACTCGGTGATCTACGACCTCGTGGACGACGTGAAGGCGGCGGCCTCGGGCCTGCTGTCGAACGAGATCCGCGAGAACTTCATCGGTTACGCGCAGATCAAGGAGGTCTTCAAGGTCTCGAACGTGGGCAAGGTGGCTGGCTGCCTGGTCACCGAGGGCGTTGCCCGCCGGTCCGCCGGTGTGCGCCTGCTGCGCGACGACGTGGTGATCCACGAAGGCACGCTGAAGACGCTCAAGCGCTTCAAGGACGAGGTTGCCGAAGTGCAGTCCGGCCAGGAATGCGGCATGGCCTTCGAGAACTACGACGACATCCGTCCCGGCGACGTGATCGAGATCTTCGAACGCCAGGAGATCGAACGGTCGCTGGACTGATCCGGTCGACAAGGCCAATCGAGAGACACGAAAAGACCCCCGAATCGGGGGTCTTTTTCATTTCAACTGGATGAAAACCGGGGCGGGGTTTCGGGATGGCCCCGGTGGCAATGTCAGGCGGGGCGGCCGATAAAGATGCGCTGGCCGACACGGACCGAGATCCGCCCGTCGGGAAAGGTCTTTTCCAGCAGACCCTGCACCGACACACAACTGCCGATAACGATTGTCTTGAGCATGACACTCCTCCGGTTGTCACAATTTTGCCAAAATTACACCGGGAGCGTTAACAATACCATAAGCCCTTGGTCTATCTTCCACGAGGGAGCGCCCAAATTACCGGCAAGTGCGCTGAAAGCACACGCAAAGGGCCGATACCCGTCCCGCAAAGCCGGATAACAGGTCAGCAGGGCTTGCCTATAGCCAGTCCCGAAGAATCGGGATCAGGGGCACATCGGCCGGCGGCATCGGGTAGTCGCGCAGCTCTTGCTTGCGCACCCATTTCAGGGCCTGCCCCTCTTTCGACTGCGGAATCCCGCCCCACTTGCGGCAGGCAAAGAGCGGCATCAGCAGGTGGAAATTGTCATAACCATGCGAGGCGAAGGTCAGCGGCGCCAGGCAGCTCGACCAGGTCTCGATCCCCAGTTCCTCGTGCAATTCGCGAATCAGCGCCGCCTCGGGTGTCTCTCCCGGTTCGACCTTGCCGCCCGGAAATTCCCAGAGGCCCGCCATGCTCTTGCCCTCGGGACGCTGGGCCAGCAGGACGCGGCCATCGGCGTCGATCAGGGCAACGGCGGAGACGAGGATGATCTTCATGGCGGGTCCTGCACAGGCTGGAGAAGGCGGGAGCGAGGGGCCAGCCCCTCGCGCTCCC
>NZ_JARAMO010000295.1:0-4395 GCF_028807275.1 Mameliella sp. AT18 | reverse complement strand
ATCTCTTCCCCGATCAGGACGAGCCGTTCTCCCAGGCGGTGCTTCAGGATGGCGGTGAAGACGATAGCGGCAGAGAAGGTGAATTTGTCGATGAGCAAACCGACCCGCCGGCCTTCCGCACCCTCAGAGATCGCGTCGATCAAAGGCATGGTCTGAAGAAAGTCGCCCCCTGTATTTCCGCGAACGTCAATGATCAGGGGCGTGCCCGGGCGCGATCTTACCACGTCTGCAGCCTCGGAAACTGCAACCGGAAGTGCGGTTTCGCCGGGGTCGAAGAAGCTCGGAAGGGCCAATAAGATCCCGGGTTGACCAAAGTCTTTCGTCCTCAGAAAGGATTTGGGCGTCCAGGATGCGTCGGCTTTTCCGTGTTCACCGCGAGGATAGAGCGTGGAGCCGGGCACCAAATTCGCGGGATTCAGAAGTAGTTCGCTGAGCTCCCCCGTCCGGCTTCGTACCCGGTATTCGATTGCGTCGCCGCCCGAAAGAACGCCCAGGTGCCGCAATGCACTTGGCCATGCAAACAGGATTGGCCCGATGACGCGTTTTCGTTGCGGCGTCCCCGCCAGAAATTTCTCTGCGGCAACCTCGATTTCGCCTACGGGAACACCATTGATGGATATCAAATCGCCCCCAATCGCATCAGAGAAACCCGACGCGGCGTCGAGCAGGCGCACAGTGGTGCCGATGGTTGCGAACCTTAGAGGGAGAACCAAGATGGCATCGTTTGGGATCAGGCGCGTGTGACCGTTCCCCGGCAAAGCCAGAAGGCGCATCAGGGAAAGCAGGAACGCATCCTTCGAGTTCGCGAGTGCATTTTGCCGGGCTTCGTTGATGTGAAATTCCAACTCCTCGCGTCCGACCAGTCGGAAGCTGGGGTCGGCCGGAAGGACCGAGGTCACTATCTGCTCTAGGTCTTGGATCATCGTCATACGTCACTGTGTAGTCATGTGTGCCGCATTGTCCAAGATGGCCTCGGAACAGACGTTGCAGGGGCTGACAATATATCCGGTCGGGAGCTTTTGGTTGCCGTGGAGACCCCTTCGCATGGGGAGTGCAACGGCAACCGGGAGATGATGCAAAAAGGCCCGCTGGACACCAGCGGGCCTTGGTCGTTTCTCGTGGAGTAGATCAACTCTGCTTGAGCGATCCGTCCCCGTGGCCGGCCATTCCGCCCGAGACTTCTTCGGTGGACTCATCGGCGAGTTCGTGCGGCAGGACCAGGTTCAGCACGATGGCGATCAGGGCCGCGGGCAGGATGCCAGAGGTTGCCAGCACCTTGACCGTTCCGGGCAGGTACTGCAGCGCGTCGGGTTCAAGCTGCAGGCCCAGGCCCAGCGACAGGGCAATGGCAAAGATCACCATGTTGCGGCGGTTCCAGTGCACGTCCGACAGCATCGAGACACCCGCCGCGACCACCATGCCGAACATCACGATCACGCCGCCGCCCAGAACCTCGATCGGGACCGAGGAGATGATGGCGCCGATCTTGGGCACCAGGCCGCAGAGGATCAGGAAAAAGGCGCCGATGGTGACGACGGTCCGGCTCATGACGCCGGTCATGGCGATCAGGCCGACGTTCTGGCTGAACGAGGTGTTGGGCAGGGCGCCGAACAGGCCAGAGATCGCCGTGCCGACACCGTCGGCAAAGGTCGCGCCCTGGATTTCTTTGTCGGTCGCCTCGCGGCCCGCGCCGCCCTTGGTGATGCCCGAAACGTCGCCCACGGTTTCCACCGCCGAGACGAAGGACATCAGGCAGAAGCCGACAACCGCCGCGACAGAGAACTCAAGGCCGAAATGCAGCGGGTTCGGCAGTGCGAAAGGCGCGGCGCGGCCGACGTTGCCCAGGTTCACCTGACCCAGCACGAAGGCCAGCGCATAGCCCACGAGCAGGCCCACCAATACGGCCGAAACCGACAGCATGCCACGGGCAAAGAACTTCAGCCCCAGCGTCACGAAAATCACCGTACCCGCCATCAGCCAGTTGATGCCCGATCCGTATTCGGGCGTGCCGATGGCCGGAACGCCGCCCGCCGCGTACTGAACCCCGACCTTGACCAGCGCCAGACCGATCATGGTCACCACCAGTCCGGTGACCAGCGGCGGAAGGGCAAAGCGGATCTTGCCGATGAAAAGGCCCAGCGTTGCGTGAAACAACCCGCCGACCAGAATACCGCCCATCAGCACGGCGATGGCATCCACGCCCTTGCCCGCGACGAGCGGGATCATGATCGGAATAAAGGCAAAACTCGTGCCCTGCACGATCGGCAGCCGCGCCCCGATGGGGCCAAGTCCGATGGATTGGAACAGCGTCGCGATGCCGGCAAAGAACATCGACATCTGGATCATGTAGATCATTTGCGGAAAGTCGGGCGAATTCGAGCCAAAGCCAAAGCCCGCCGCGCCGCAGACGATGATGGCCGGGGTCACGTTCGAAACGAACATGGCCAGGACGTGCTGGATCCCCAGTGGCACCGCCTTGGCGATGGGCGGTGTGTAATTCGGGTCGCGGAGCTGCTCCGGTGTCCCGATGGATGTATCGGCCATGTTCTTTCCTCCAATGAATACGGGTGCCGGCTCCTCCTCCGACTGCCCATTCAGGTTTTGATTTCGTAAGGCGCCTCGAACCAGTGTTCTTCCAGGTTCGGCCCCTCTCCGATCCGGTCCACCACCGCGAAAAGACCGGGCGCCACCAGCGGCGTCAGGACGCCGTGCCAGGTTCCGCGGTGAAAGTTGACGGCCTGCCCGGGGGCGCTCAGGAAGGCGCGCGGGGTGCCCGGTTTGCCGCCTTCGTCCCCGGCGACGACAACCAGGAAGCCGTCCATGCTCATGGGAATGAAGCATTGGCTGCCGTCGGGATGCCGTTCGACCATGTCCAGTTTCAGGGGCAGGTTGCGCGGCTCTGCCTTGAACAGGCTGACGCCTGCGCGCGCGTCGGCAAAGTCCAGCCGCGCGCGGTCGTGGTAGCGGCCGCAAAGTCCCTGGTTGATGAGCTTGTCTGCCTCGCCCGCCGTGTCGAGCACGTCGCCGAAACCGGCAAAGGCCTCGCGGGTCAGGGGCTCTGCGACGATGCTGCGGCTCATGCGGCGAACTTCTCTTCCAGGCGCAGCTCGGCGATGCGCTCCACCTGGCGACAGGCCTCTGCGAATTCGGTCTCGCGGTCGTTGGCGACCCGGCGTTTGAAGGCCTCCATGATCGTGGCCTTGGTGTTGTCGCGGACCGCGATGATGAAGGGAAAGCCGAACTTGTCCGTGTAGGCGGTGTTCAACTCGGTAAAGGTGGCGCGTTCCTCGTCGGTCAGCGCATCAAGCCCGACAGAGGCCTGTTCTGCCGTCGATTCCGCCGTCAGCCGCTTGGCCTCGGCCAGCTTGCCGGCAAGGTCGGGGTGCGCGGTGAGCACGCCAAGACGCTTGTCCTCGTCCGCGGCGCGGAACACGCGTGCCAGCGCCGCATGCACGCCCGTGGCGGTGTCATGGGTCGGACCCAGTTCCAGCGCAAAGGCGCCCTCGGCAATCCAGGGGCTGTGCTCGAAGATGCCACCGTATTCCGCCACAAAGCTGTCGCGGTCCATCTCGGAGGGGCGTTGGCGGGTCATCGGCGGGTGCTCCTTTGTCCAGTGTTCAGCGATCTGCAGGCGCGTGGCGAACCAGACACCCTCGTGGGATTGCATGTACGCCAGCGCGCGTTTCAGCGCGGCCATCCGGCTGGGCCGGCCGACCAGGCGGCAATGCAGGCCGATCGACATCATCTTGGGGGCGCCCTCTGAGCCCTCGGCGTAGAGAATGTCGAAGGAATCCTTCAGCATCGCCTCGAACGGGTCGCCGTGTGTGAACCCGGCCTGGATCGCAAAGCGCATGTCGTTGCAATCCATAGTGTAGGGCACGATCAGCTGGTCGCGGCCGTTCGCCCGGTGCCAATAGGGCAGGTCATCTGCGTAACTGTCTGAAATATAGGCGAACTGACCCTCATCTGCGGCCAGATCGACCGTGTTCATGGAGCAGCGCCCGGTGTACCAGCCGCGCGGCGGTGTGCCGGTGACCTCGGTGTGCAGCGCGATCGCCTCGCGAATCTGCGCGCGTTCCTCTGCCTCGGTCATGTCCTTGTGTTCGATCCACTTCAGCCCGTGGCTGGCGATCTCCCAACCGGCCTCTTTCATGGCCTTGACCTGTTCCGGGGCCCGCGCCAAAGCCGTGGCGACGCCGTAGACGGTCACCGGCAGGTCGCGCAGGGCGCGGTGCACCCGCCAGAACCCGGCGCGCGCGCCGTATTCGTAGATCGATTCCATGTTCCAGTGGCGCTGTCCCGGCCAGGGCTGGGCGCCGGTGATCTCGGAGAGGAAGGCCTCGGAGGCGGCATCGCCATGCAGGGTGCAGTTCTCGCCGCCTTCCTCGTAGTTCA
>NZ_JARAMO010000294.1:0-1636 GCF_028807275.1 Mameliella sp. AT18 | reverse complement strand
AACCGGACCAATCAGCGGGGGCGGGTCACGAAAAGATGCCAGAGGATCAACGGCGCGAGCCCGAAGCTCAATAGGCCCAGCACTTCAACCATACCGCTTTCACCCTTCACTATTGTCAACCATTCCGTTTTGTTGGCGTTATTGAGATCATACAGCCAAGATGCAAGACATTCACGGGCCCCGCCGGCCCGTACCGGCCAGCACAGGACCAAAGAAATGCGCTACTATATTGCCCTCGTTCACCACGACGAAGACAGCGCCTATGGCCTGACCTTCCCGGATCTGCCCGGTGCTTTCGCTGCGGGGGACACATGGGACGACATCCCCCAGACCGCCGCAGAGGCACTGGACTTCTGGTTCGAGGATCAGCCAGACGTTGAGGAATCGTCGCTTGAAGAGATCCGCCAGCGGCCTGACGTCGCCGAGGAAATGGCGGCCGGCGCCGTCCTGATGCCGGTCCCCTACATCCCCGCCGACACTGCCGCCGCGCGGGTCAACATCACTCTGGAACGCGGACTGCTGCGCGCGATCGACGAAACCGCCAAGGCACGCAAGATGACCAGGTCGTCGTTCCTGGCGTCAGCCGCGCGGCGGGAACTGGTCGGGGCAGTGTAACACTTATCAGTCCGTGCTAGAACGCAGGAACCGAGCCGAGGTGACCGAACGGCCCGAAGCCGACATTGACTATTCTAGAGCCACGCCGCAGCGCGGCCCATCAGACCGGACGTCCGCTGGGAGCGCACACTAGCCGATGAATATGTGCCTCAGAACAGCCTGCGCGATGTCCATTGTGGGAACTACCAGCATGAAATATCCCAAAAATCCAAACACCAGGGAGATTATTCGCGCGGGCTTATTGGTGTGCATCATACCAACCCACCATTCTCTGGCGAGAAAGCCTATGTAGTCGCCATGCTTGGAGAACATGTCAGCTCTGACATCTGGCCGAAAACCCGAGACCACGGGCTTCTTGGATCGCTGCTTACCCAGCACTGTCCAAAATGCCTCTGTTCGTTCGACCCACGATTCCGAATGAACGCGCTCTTCTATCTGTGCGAGCTCGTAGACGCTGTATCGCTGCCTTACTACTTCAGAAAATTCGAGGTCATTTTTGGCAGCTTCCAAAACTTCTGGACGGAACACTCTGAAGGTCACAAATGAGGCGAACACGAACAGGCTTCCGAAGAACACCAACCGAAGCTTGGTTAGACCGTCCAAGAGGAAGGAAGATCTCTCAGTTCCCCCAACGCCTGCTAGTGCATCGAACGAAAGCATCCCAGCGATCTCGTCGTTAAACAGCATCAGGTAACCCGCCATAGGTATCAGCCCGACGACCCGCGTGAAGTCATTGTTCGCACCAGCATTCACGGATTCCCAACGGACTAATTTCCAATCTGTACGCGATTTCAACAGTAGAGCTTCTCCGCAGATTTCGGTCTACCCTACAATCTGCTGCACCAAGTGCCATCCCCAACGGAGCCGGCCCCTTGCGGACCTTGGCGAGGCAGTCAAATGCCGCGCTGCAGTTCCACCAGACCGGACTTTCGCTGCAGGTGCTTGATCTCGGCGCCCTCGAACTCGCCAACCGCGGGACTTTTATGCCGTCAGCCTAGGGTCAGGACCCATTGATTTGGTT
>NZ_JARAMO010000293.1:0-6228 GCF_028807275.1 Mameliella sp. AT18 | reverse complement strand
ACGTTTTGTACAAAACGTACGGCGATTTCCGCAAAACGTACAAAACCGTTCCCGCTTTGGTCCCGGTCAGGAAGGTGACGTTGCGTCGGCAAAGGTTAAGGCCCGAAAGGCGGCGGCCGAGAGGGCTATTGCCGCCCGGCCAGGCCCGCGATCTGCGCCCGCATGACAGAGGCAAAATCCCCGCTGGCGGGCCGCGTCGCAAGCGGCGCAAAGATGACGGAGACAAGCCCCAGTTCGGCGGCCCGGTCCCGGGCCTCGCGGGGCGGTTCCGCCTCCCAGATCAGGACGGAGGCGCCGGTATCCGCCATCATGTCCTTCAGGTCTTGCCATTGCGCCTCGTCCGGCATGGCGCCCGCTTCCCATTCGAGCGCGGCGATATCGAGCCCGTAGGCCCGGGCGAAATACTGGTAGCGGGGATGGGTGGCGATGATCGTCGTGCCTTGCAGCGTCGCAAGGGCCTCGCGCGCCTGGGTGTCGAGGGCGTCCAGATCGGCCAGCAGCGCGGGCAGGGTTTCGGCCACCTGATCGCTCAGGTGGGGCATCCGGCGTTGCATGGCCGCTGCCAGCGCCCTGGCCTGTCCCGCAGCCAGGTCGAAATCGAGCCATGTGTAGCTGGCGGTGCCGGTGTGCGAATGGGCGCCATCCTCGCCGTGGCTGTGGGTCACGGACTGCGTGGCGATGAAGGCATCGGAGAGTTTGGCGGAGGTATCGACCAGCCGAGAGCGGGGCAGCGAGGCGCGCGTCGTCCAGGCCGCGAAACCGGCCCCGTTGAGCGCGATCAGGTCCGCCTGCTGGATCGCCGCGATGTCGGAAAGGCCGGGCCGCCAGAAGGACGGGTCGCGCCCCTCCGGAACCGGGAACAGGACCTCGATCGCATCGCCGCCCAGGCGTTCCGCCATCCAGGCCAGCGGATAGTTCACGGTGGCCACCACGGGCCGGTCCTGTGCGCTGGCGGCGCCGGCCAAGAGGGCCAGCGCGAAGGCAAGAGGTTTGAGCATCAGTTCGTTCCCTGGCCGTAGGCGATGTCGTCCGGTGTCAGCATCCAGTAGTCGGAATGGCCCTCGTTGACTTCGACCTCGATCATCAGGCCGGTCTTCGCCGTGCCCTCGGGCAGGGGGAACCGTGTCTTGCCCTCGGCGCCGATGTCCAGCGTCATCAGCAGGACGTTCCCGGCATCCAGCACGCGGACCGTGCCCCCGGTCGGAACCCGACCGGACGAAAAGGTGGATTCCACCGTGACGGTCTGACCCGAGACGGAGGCAAAGACCCTGAGGTCATGCGCCGCCACGGGAAGGGCGGCGACAACCAGGGCAAAGGCAAGGGCGCGGATCATTGCGCGCCCCAAGGTTCGAAGTGGACCCAGATCACCGCGCCCAGTTCGTGGGCCTTGTCCTCGCCGTCATGCTGCATCGGCTCGGCGGCGGTGTTCAGCGCGGCGAAGCCCCACCAACCGGCGGTCGGCACGGCGTAGCTGAAGACCCCATCGGCGTCGGCCTTGATCGTCTGGGTGATCATCAGGTCCGAGGGCGCGACGGCGCTGCCGTCCTCGTTGTAGTATTCGACCTCGACCTCGGCGTAGGGCACGGGTTCGCCGTCGAGCTTGACGATGCCCTGGAACAGGTTGCCTTCCCACAGGGCAAAGGGCTTGGACAGGGGCACGATCTCTGTCTTCAGGCCCAGTTCCGCGTCCCAGCCTTCGTCGTCGCCGTAGGCGGAAACGTAGGTCTTGGTGAAATGGGTGATGAAGGCGTCTTCCTCGGGTTCCCAGTAGGGTTTGGGCGTCAGGGCAAAGACATGCGTGCCCGGGCGTTCCAGCCGGTATTCGACGGCAAAGCCCGCGTGGTCCATGACCTGCGTGTCCTGCAGCCTGTCCAGCAGGTCGGTCGTCTTGCCGCCATGCGTCACGGTAAAGGCCTCGGGCCGTTCCAGCACCATGCCGATGCCCTCGAACGGATGCGAGAAGGAGAGCGTCAGGTCGATGCTGCGCCCGTCCTCCTGGCTGACCATGTTGTCGGAGGGGATGATCATGCCGTAGTGGGCCGTGGCCGTCGTGGCGAGGGCGGCAAGGGCCGCGGCGGTCATCAGGGTCTTCATCGGGATGTCTCCGTTAACGGGCATTTGCAATGGTTACTCAAAGTGCAAGGATCCAGGCGACCAGGCTGTCGCCGTTCATCGTGACGACCGTGACAAGCCCGGTGGCAAGACCTGCCGACAGGATCAACAGTAGGGCAATTTCCGCGAAGGCCAATCGCAGGATCATGAAACGGCCCGCGCCCAGGCGCCGGGCCGTTTCGATCTCGGGGGCGCGCAGGCTCCACGCCAGGAAAAGCGACAGGCCGATGGCGCCAAGCGCCGCGATCCCGATCACCAGGGTGACCGCGTCCAGGAGGGCCGCGATCCGGAAGATCCGGTCGACCAGCCCCGCGACCACCTCTGCCGGGACGGTCATCTGCAGCGGGTTCTCCGGGTCCAGGTAGCGCCCGCGCAGGATCGTCCCCGAACGGGTGTCATAGGGGGCGACCAGAACGGCGGAAAGCGGGTAGTCACCCGCCGCGCCGTGGAAATGAAAGCTGTCGATGTTCTCGGGCGTGATGCGCTGGAACTGGGTGATGGCGGCATTGGCGGTGACATTGCCCGCGTCATCCGGCGTCACCACGTCGTCATGGCCGTGCCCGATGCCGGCGATGATCCAGGTGGTCTTGACGTCGGTAAAGACGGCCTCGTCATCGGGGGTGCCGGTGGCCGCCAGCACGCCGGTGATCTTCAGTTCCAGCGGGTAGACCCCGTCGAGGTCGAAGAGGTTCTCCGGCGAGGAGACCACCGTGTCGCCGGGGCCGAGGCCCAGCCGGTCCGCCACCTGCGCGCCCAGCACCGCCTCTCCCAGGAGGGCCATCTGGCGCCCTTCGGCCACCTGAAGGCCGCGAAAGTCGAAATAGTCGAGCGAGGTGCCCACGATCCGCGCGCCATTGGTTTGGAATCCCGTGTGCAGCGGGATCGGCAGGGCCAGCCCGCTGTCCCAGACCGCGTCCTCGGCAGCGCGGGTGACGGGCTGGGCGCGGTCCTGCGAGAAATAGACCGCACTCATCACCAGGTCGAGCTGGCTGCCGCGTGCGCCCAGCACCAGCGGCGTGACCTCGGCCCGGCGGGTCAGCGCCTCTTCGGAGCCGCGCAACAGGACCTGTGTCACCAGCGGGACGGAGAGGATCAGCGCGCCGACCACGACGAGCAGGAGACTGCGCGCCCATGTCCAGCGCAGGTGGGCGAAGGCCAGGAAAAGCGCGTTCATGCGGGCTGTCTCAGGGTGGCGAAGTCGATCACCCGGTCGAAACGGGGCAAGAGGTCGTGGTCATGGGTCACCGCAAGCACGGTTGCCTGCATGTCAGAGGCCCGGTCGAAGAGCAGGTCGAGGATGGCCTCCTTGGTTTCGGGGTCGAGGTTGCCGGTGGCCTCGTCCGCGAGGATCAGTTTCGGCTGCGTGACCAGCGCCCGGCAGATGGCCACGCGCTGCTGTTCGCCCCCCGATAGCGCGGCGGGATGGCTTTTCAGGCGATGCGCGATGCCGCAGGCCTCTGCCAGGGCGCGCGCCCGGTCCCTGACCTGCGCGTCCAGGCGCAGCCCGAGGCCGACGCGATAGGGATAGAGGATGTTCTCGTAGGCGTTCAGGTAATCGACCAGCGCGAAATTCTGAAAGATGAAACCCACATGTGTTGCCCGGAACCGCCGCCGCGCGGCGTCGTCCAGTGTGGACAGGTCGCTTCCGGCGACGGTCAGCGCGCCGGCATCCGCCCGAACCATCCCGGCCACCAGGTTCAGCAGGGTCGTCTTGCCGGTGCCGCTGGGGCCGATCACGCCGACACGTTCGGACGGGGCCACGTCCAGCGCGGGCACCTTGAGGGCAAAGCCTCCGCCGGGATAGGCAAAGGACAGGTCGCGGGCCGCGATCAACTGCCGTCTCCTGCGGGCGGTGCGTCGGCATTGCGTTCCAGCGTGCCCGCGTCGCTGCGGTCGACCTCTGTCAGCGAGAAGCCGGTGATCTTCCATTCCCCCTGGTCGGCGGCCATCGTGAGATCGGCGGCATAGGCATTGCCCCGCATGTGCATGTGTTCGGCATGGCCGACCACGCCAAGGACGCGCCACCTTGCGGTGATGTCGACAAGGTCGCCGTTTCGGCGCGCGCTCATGCCCAATAGCGAGACCTCGTGGATTTCCTGGTCCGGGTTCAGGCCGCCCCCGGCCATCGCCCCGACCCGTTCGAGGTAGAGCTGTTCCAGCGCGGGGCCCGTGGCCACCTTTGCCAACCGGTCGTAGATCTCTTCCTCTTCGGTCTGGCTGAAGGCCTCGTAGATCGTGGCGAGGATGCCGGGCAGCAACAAGGGGCTTTCGCGTGAGAATTCCTGCGGGGACATGCCGTCGGCAGAGACGGGGCCGGTCCGGTCAGGCGCGATGAAGCTCCAGGCGCCGATCGCGATGCCGGCCGCCGCCAGCGCCGCGGTCAAGATGTTTCTGAACATGATACGACTGCACCGCCTTCCGAACTGTCGCCAAGAGCATAGTGCAGACCGGATCGCGTGCAAGGCGGGCCGGGATGGTTCGTCTTGCATCCGGGGGCGATGCCTGTGTTTGCGGGCGCGCGCTAGATGCAGCGCCCGCCGTCCACCTCCATGCAGACGCCGGTGATCATGTCGGCCTCGTCCGAGCAGAGGAACAGCGCGGCGTTGGCCAGGTCGCGGGGGGTGGAAAACCGGCCCAGCGGGATGGTGGAGAGGAATTTCGCCCGCATCTCGGGCGTGTCCTCGCCCATGAAGCTGGCGAGCAGGGGCGTTTCGCCCGCCACCGGGTTCAGTGCGTTGACGCGGATGCCCGCTGGCGCCAGTTCCACCGCCATTGCCCGCGTCGCGGTGTTCATCCAGCCCTTGGAGGCGTTGTACCAGTTCAGGTTCGGCCGGGGAGAGACGCCGGCGGTGGAGGCCACGTTGAGGATCGCGCCCGATCCCTGTGCCTTGAGCGCGGGGACAAGCGCGCGGGCGGCCAGGTAGACGGACTTGCAGTTGACGGCAAAGACGCGATCGAAGTCCTCTTCGCTGACCTCTTCCATCGGCGCGGGCAGATGGGTGATGCCGGCGTTGTTCACCAGGATGTCGATGCCGCCCATGTGCTCGGTCGCGAGCGCCATGAGGGCGCGGACGCTGGACCCGTCCGAGACATCGGTGTGCAGGGGATGGGCGCCGGTCGCCTCGGCCACCTTGCGGGCGTTTTCATAGTTGATGTCGGCCACGACCACCTGCGCGCCTTCGGCGGCGAAACGGGTGACGATCCCCTCGCCAAAGCCGGAGCCGCCGCCGGTGACGATGGCGCGTTTGCCTTCCAGTCTCATGCCCGGTCTCCCTAGTAGGTGGCGCGGCCGCCGGACTGGTCGAAGACCGCCCCGGTGGTGAAGCTGGCCTCGGACGAGGCGAGCCAGCAGGCCATTGCCGCGATTTCGTCGACGGTGCCGAAGCGGCCCATCGGGATCTTGCTTTCCATGTAGGCGATGAATTCATCCGTCATCTGGTCGAAGATCGCGGTGCGCACGGCGGCGGGGGCGATGGCGTTGACGGTGATTTGGGTGTCGGCCAGTTCCTTGCCCAGAGATTTGGTCAGCCCGATGACGGCGGCCTTGGAGGCGGAATAGGCCGAGGCGTTGGGGTTGCCCTCTTTCCCGGCGACCGAGGCCATGTTGACGATCCGGCCAAAGCCCCCGGGCCGCATCAGCGCGGCGGCGGCGCGGTTGCAGTAGAACAGCCCATGCGTGTTGAGTTCGAACACCTGTTTCCAGGCCTCGGTCGGGTATTCGATGACGGTGGTGTTGGGGCCGGTGATCCCGGCAGAGCAGACCAGCGTGTCCAGCCCGCCCATCGCGGTCTGGTCCTCTGCCATCGCGCGGGTGACGGCCTGTGGATCGGTGACGTCGATGGCGCGGGTGCGAATGTTGGCCTCACCCTCGATCGCGTCGAGATTGTCGGCGGAAATGTCCCAGACGGTGACCGTGGCGCCCTCGGCGGCAAGACGGCGCGAAATCGCCGCGCCGATGCCCGAGGCGCCGCCGGTCACCACCGCGTGGCGGTTTTCGAAGCGCATTGATGATCCTCCCTTTTGCCCGGCATGTTGGGGTGTCGCGGGGAGAAGGTCCAGAGGCTTGCCTGTGGTCGGCGGGGCGACTCTGTTTGCGGCTGGCGCCGCAAAGACGCC
>NZ_JARAMO010000292.1:0-26486 GCF_028807275.1 Mameliella sp. AT18 | reverse complement strand
CCGCAAAGACGCCCGCCCGCCGACCCTTTTGACAGGCTGTGCCCGTCGTTTTCTTGCGTGGTCGCCAGGAGCAGGCTGAGCGACGGTTCGGGAGGCAGGATTTCTCCGGGCCGGGCGCGTTTTCGCGGGTGACAGTGCTTTCGGGGCGCGTTAGGTTATGCACAGGTGCCCGTGGATAAGAGGCGCCAGGAGGGTCGGGCAGGCACTCCGGACATTGTCGAGACGTGAATCCGCGCAGGGGTTGCCCCTGTGCCCGGTGTCGTATTTTGCGCCGGAGTTGGCGGGTCACACCAGATATGTGGATATCTCCGATATCGGCGGAATTGAGCCGTAAAATTGGCCATATTTTGTGGCTTTTTTGCGTTTTTCGCGTGACGGGCGGAACCTCAAAAGGTAGGATTCAAGGGAACAGGCCGTGCACAGGCCTGAAACCGGAATAAAAAGACAGGCGGACATATCATGGCACTGAACCTTTCGATGCCCGGGCAGGACGAGCTGAAGCCCCGTATTACGGTCTTTGGCGTCGGCGGGGCAGGCGGCAACGCCGTCAACAACATGATCGAGAAACAGCTCGAAGGCGTCGATTTCGTCGTCGCGAACACCGATGCCCAGGCGCTTGCGCAGAGCATGTCGCAAAGCCGCGTGCAGTTGGGTGTGAAGGTGACCGAGGGGCTGGGCGCCGGGGCGCGCGCCAGCGTCGGTGCAGCCGCCGCCGAGGAGAGCATCGAGCAGATCGTCGACCACCTGGCCGGCGCGCACATGTGTTTCATCACCGCCGGCATGGGCGGCGGCACCGGGACCGGCGCCGCGCCGATCATCGCGCAGGCCGCGCGTGAGCTGGGCGTGCTGACCGTCGGTGTCGTGACCAAGCCCTTCCAGTTCGAAGGCGCCAAGCGGATGAAACAGGCTGAGGCGGGCGTGGACAGCCTGCAAAAGGTCGTCGACACGCTGATCATCATTCCGAACCAGAACCTGTTCCGCCTGGCGAACGAGAAGACGACCTTTACCGAGGCCTTCTCGATGGCCGATGACGTCCTGTACCAGGGCGTGAAGGGTGTGACCGACCTGATGGTCCGTCCGGGCCTCATCAACCTCGACTTTGCCGACGTCCGCGCGGTGATGGACGAGATGGGCAAGGCCATGATGGGCACCGGCGAAGGCGAGGGCGAGGATCGCGCGGTCCAGGCGGCCGAGAAGGCGATAGCGAACCCGCTGCTGGACGAGATCAGCCTCAAAGGCGCCAAGGGCGTGCTGATCAACATCACCGGCGGCCACGACCTGACCCTGTTCGAACTGGACGAGGCGGCCAACCGCATCCGCGAGGAAGTGGACGCGGACGCCAACATCATCGTCGGTTCGACGCTGGACGACAGCATGGCCGGCCAGATGCGCGTGTCGGTCGTTGCCACCGGCATCGACGCCACCGAGAACGTGCACGATGTCCCGGTGCCGCGCCGCAAGCTGTCGCAGCCGCTGGGCAATGCAACGCCCGAACCCGCACCGCAGCCGGAACCGCAGCCCGTGGCCGCCGAGCGTGCGCCCGAGCCGGAACCCTCGCTGTTCGGTCAGATGGACAGCCACGACCACGCGGAGCCCGTGCAGTCGCGCGACTATGACGAGGTGATCGAGGAGCAGGCCGCCGACGATGGTCTGCCGCCGCCGGCCTACCGTCCGCAAGTGGCCGAGTTCCGCCCGGCGCCCGATACGATCGAGGCCGACCCGCAGGATTTCGTGGCACCGCGTCCCGCAGCTCCCGGCACGCCCAGCCCGGCAACGCTCGACCGGCTCAAGGCCGCCGCCGCCCGGACCCGCGAAGAGGTGCAACAGGCGCCCGCGCCGCAGCCGACCCCCGCCCCGGCCGAGGAAAAGTCGCGCTTCAGCGTCAACTCGCTGATCGGGCGCATGACTGGCCACGGCGAGCACGCCGCGCCGCAGCAGCCGCGCCGCGCCCAGCCGCCGGTGCAGGCGCATCGTCCGGCTCCGGTCCACGATCACGAGCCCGAGGCCGAGGACGACCGGATCGAAATCCCGGCTTTCCTGCGCCGCCAGGCCAACTGAACCAAGCCCGGAATTTCAGCAGGACGTCCGTCTGCCTGCTGAAATTTCCACACCTCGTGAGATCGCCCTCTGCCTCTGCAGGGGGCGGTTTCATGTCGGGAGGCGTGTTTCAATGTGTTCACAAACGGCAACACTCTCGCAAGAAACCGGGTTTTCCGGGGGGATTCGCGGGCGATTTCGCGTCGGGTGTTTGGGCATTTTTTTATTTTAAAGACAGTATCTTGTAATGGATATTTCATGCTCTTGGCGGGGTTTTGCCGACCGTATCCGCACCATGTTTCACACGGTTACAATCTTTGATTTGAGGCACCGCGACAGCTTGGTTACCCCCATCACCAAAGCCGCGTCCAGGTTGGGGGGACGTGCGCAACACAGGGGCAGCTTCGTGCAAACAACGCTTCGGTCTTCGATCACATTCGCAGGTGTCGGCCTTCACTCTGGCCAACCTGCGCGACTGACAATCCGGCCGGCCAGTGCCGACTACGGCATCTGGTTCAAACGCACGGACATCCGTCTGGGCGACACGATGATTGCCGCCCGGTGGGATGCGGTCGAGGCCTCTCCGCTCTGCACACAGATCGTCAACCGTGCGGGCACCTCGGTGTCCACGGTGGAACATGTCATGGCGGCCCTGGCCGGCTGCGGTGTGCACAATGCCCTGATCGAAATCGACGGACCCGAGGCCCCCATTCTCGACGGGTCCTCGGTGCCTTTTGTGCGCGGTATCCTTGCCCGCGGCCTGCGCGAACTGGCGGCCCCGGTGCGCGCCATCGAGGTGCTGGCCCCGGTCGAGGTCAAGACGGACATGGGCTGGGCCCGCCTGTCGCCGGGCCACCCGGGGCAGGGGCTGTCGATGCAGTTCCACATCGCCTTCGCGGATGCGGCCATCGGAGAACAGACCAAGACGATGAACCTGGCCAACGGCGCCTTCGTGCGCGAGCTGTGTGACAGCCGCACCTTCTGCCGTGCCTCCGATGTCGAAGCGATGCGCGCCGCGGGCAAGGCCCTGGGCGGGACCTATGAAAACGCCGTCGTGGTAGATGGCGACCGGGTGCTGAGCCCGGGCGGATTGCGCCATTCCGACGAGGCCGTGCGCCACAAGATGCTGGACGCGCTGGGTGACCTGGCCCTGGCCGGTGCGCCGATCCTGGGCCATTACGAGGGTCACAAGGCAGGCCATGCCATGACCAACGCACTGCTGCGCGCGCTCTTTGCTGCGCCGGATGCCTACCGTGTCGTGCTGTGCGACAGCGGGCAGGCGGCGCGTCTTCCGGGTGCCGGCGTCGGGCGCCACGAAATTCCGGCTGTGGCCTGAGCCGCACGCATGGGCAGCAAGGCGCGCATTAATCGGGCCGTAAGACATTTTGCACCGGAATTTTCTGTGCTAGACCCCTCGCAATGGACGGCCCGTCAAGGGGACGTCGAACGAGGTAGAGGGTGTTCGGGCATGTCTGGGGGCAGATCGCGAAAACTGGTGATCGTGGCATTGGCGGTGGCTCTGGCCCTGCCCGGGTGCGATTCGCTGCGGCGGCGCGAGGTCGGGCCGGGGAATGTCCCGCTTGAGACCTATACCGCCAAGCAGATCTTCGAGCGTGGTGAATACGAACTGTCGCGCAAAGACGCGAAGGACGCTGCCTTCTACTTTGGCGAGGTCGAGCGGCTGTACCCCTATTCGGACTGGGCCAAGCGCGCGCTGATCATGCAGGCCTATGCCTACCACGAGAACAAGGATTACGAGAACGCGCGCTCTGCGGCGCAGCGGTTCATCGACTTCTACCCCGCCGATGACGATGCGGCCTATGCGCAGTACCTGCTGGCGCTGTCCTATTATGACCAGATCGAACTGGTGGGCCGCGACCAGGGGCTGACCTTTCAGGCCTTGCAGGCGCTGCGGACGGTGATCGAACGCTATCCCGACAGCGAATACGCGCGGTCGTCGATCCTGAAATTCGACCTTGCCTTCGACCATCTCGCGGCGAAGGAAATGGAGGTTGGCCGGTACTACCTCAAACGTCAGCATTATGGCGCGGCGATAAGCCGGTTCCGCGTGGTGGTTGAGGATTTCCAGACCACGACGCATACGCCCGAAGCGCTGTTCCGTCTGATCGAAAGCTACCTGTCGCTGGGCCTGTTGAACGAGGCGCAGACCGCCGGGGCGATCCTCGGCTACAACTACCAGTCGACCGAGTGGTACGAGGATGGCTACAAGCTGTTGCAGAAGCAGGGGCTGAAGCCCACGGCTCTTGGCGACAACTGGCTGTCGGCCATCTATCGCCAGATGATCAAGGGCGAGTGGTTGTAAGAAGCATCGGGCCCGTGCCCGGACCAATGGCTGACCATGCTGCGCGCGCTTGAAATCAGGGACATGTTGATCATCGAACGGCTGGAGCTCGAGTTCCAGCCGGGTCTCAACGTGTTGACCGGGGAAACCGGTGCCGGGAAATCCATCCTGCTGGATTCGCTGGGGTTCGTGCTGGGCTGGCGCGGACGGGCAGAGCTGGTGCGAACCGGTGCCGAGCAGGGCGAGGTCGTGGCCGAGTTCGAGTTGCCGGAGGGCCATGCGGCCTGGGCGGTTCTCGAAGAGGCTGGTCTGCCGGCCTCGGATGAGCTGATCCTGCGGCGGGTGAACACCAGGGACGGCCGCAAGACCGGCTGGGTCAACGACCGGCGGGTGTCGGGCGAGGTGCTGCGGCGCCTGTCCGAGACGCTGGTCGAACTGCATGGCCAACACGACGACCGGGGGTTGCTGGACCCCAGGGGGCACCGGTCGATCCTGGATCTTTACGCGGGTGCGGGTGAGGCGCAGGCCGAGGTGCGCCGCCGCTGGCGCGCCGTGGGCACGGCCCGCAAGGAACTGGAGACGGCGCAGGCGGCGCTGGAGGCCGTGCAGGCCGAAGAGGAATTCCTGCGCCACGCGGTCGATGAACTGGACAAGCTGGACCCGCAGCCGGGCGAGGAAACCGAGCTGGATGCCCGCCGCCGGATGATGCAATCGGCCGAGAAGATCCGCGACGACATCGCCCAGGCCTCCAGCGCGCTGGGATATGACGGGGCAGAGGGGGCGATGGCCAATGCGCTGCGCTGGCTCGAAGGGGCCGCGGACAAGGCAGAGGGCCGCCTCGAGGCGCCGATCGCGGCGCTGGCCCGCGCGATGGCAGAACTGGACGAGGCCGCGACCGGCGTGGCCGATTGCCTTGAAGCGCTGGAGTTCAATCCACTGGAGCTGGAAGAAGCCGAGGAACGCCTGTTCGCGATCCGGGGTCTTGCGCGCAAGCACCAGGTGATGCCGGACGACCTGCCCGGGCTGGCGGCGGACCTGTCGGAAAAGCTGGCCGCGCTGGATGCGGGTGAGGCGCGCATCGGAGACCTGCGCAAGGCGGTGGACAAGGCCGAGGCGGAATATGACGCGGCGGCCTCGGCACTGACCGAGATGCGCCGGACGGCGGCCGGGGCACTCGACAAGGCAGTTGCGGGGGAACTGGCGCCGCTCAAGATGGAGCGCGCGGTGTTCCAGACCGCCGTGACAGAGGCAACCGCCGGGCCGGAGGGGCGCGACATGGTGGCCTTTACCGTGGCGACCAACCCGGGCGCCCCGGCGGGACCGCTGAACAAGATCGCCTCTGGCGGGGAACTGTCGCGGTTCCTGCTGGCGCTGAAGGTCTGCCTGACCGAGGCGCAGGGGCGCGGGGCGACGATGATCTTTGACGAGATCGACCGGGGCGTCGGCGGCGCCACGGCGGATGCGGTGGGGCGGCGGCTCAAGGCGCTGTCGGAAGGCGGTCAGGTTCTGGTCGTTACCCATTCGCCGCAGGTTGCGGCGCTTGGCGGGCATCACTGGCGCGTGGCCAAGCGGGTGGACGGGGAGGTGACCCTGTCCGAGGTCGTGCCGCTGGCCGAGGACGAGCGCGAGGACGAGATCGCGCGGATGCTGTCGGGTGACACCGTCACGAAAGAGGCCCGCGCGGCGGCGCGAGCCCTGCTGAAGGCCTAGGCCTCAGCTCACGGGCACGGGCCGGGCGCGCCGCAGGACCCCGGCCAGCAGCACGGCGCAGGCGGCCTGCGCCGTGACCACGGCGGGCCAGATCATCGGAAATGCCGGGTCGACGTATTTTTGCGGCCCAAAGGAGACCAGCGCCGCGAGCGCGGCCAGGGACGCCAGCACGCCTCCCGTGCGGGACTGGTCGGCCAGCAGGTAGGCGGCCGCGCAGAGTCCCAGGGCCGCGCCCAGGAATGGCGCCATCGCGAAGAGGGGGATCGCCTGTGGCGGGTGCGGCGACACCCCGGCGTAGAGCGCACCCAGCATGACGGCTTGCAGGATAAAGAGCGTGGCCAGGGCGGCGCGGCGAGCGGATTGATCGGGCATCACATCACACCGGCAGTCTGCGCGCCGCGATGCGGGCAATGGTCTGGCGCAGGTGAAACGCGATTACAGAGAGGATCGAGGCGCGCCGGGGCTGTTGCCGGGTCTGCAGGTCCAGTTTGCGGTGATCGTGATCGTCGCAATAGTCGAAATAGGGATGGGTCATTGGCGGTCTCCAGGATTAAAAGCGTACTAATGTGTACGCCTTGTCAATATCCGTACACACGGGTACGGATTGCGTCAAGGGAGAGATGCCATGCGACCAGAGAACAAGGCGGAACGAGAGGCACAGATCGCCGAGGCGGCCTATGCGGTCCTTGCGGAAAAGGGCTTTGCCGGGTTGTCGATGCTGGCGGTGGCGAAGCGCGCCAAGGCGTCGAACGAAACGCTGTACCGCTGGTACGGTGACAAGACCGGGCTGTTCCGTGCGCTGATCCTGCGCAATGCCGAGCAGGTGACAAGGCGGCTGGAGGCGCTGCCGGACGGGGGCGCGGGGCGCGCGGTGCTGGAGGCGCTGGGGGCGGCGTTGCTGGACATGCTGTTGAGCGAACGCGCCGTGGCGCTGAACCGCGCGGCGGCGGCGGATGCCAGCGATACGCTGGGCGCGGTGCTGGCAGAGGCCGGGCGCGGGACGGTCTTTCCCCGCCTGCTGGCGGTTTTCGAGCGGCTTTGCGCCGCCGGCGAGGTGAGCGGGCCGCCCGAGGTTACGGCGGCGCTTTGGGTCGATCTGCTGGTCGGGGACTGGCAGGTGCGGCTTGTCACCGGGGCGATGCGGATGCCCGATGCCGATGCCCGCGCGGCGCGGGTGCGGCGGGCGGCGGACGGGGTGCTGATCTGAGGCTCAGGCGGTGTCGAGCCGGTACTTGCGGAAGGTTTCCGGACCATAGCTCGTGTCACCGATGTAGTCGGCGCCCATGCGCCGCAGGGCGCCGAGGTTCTTGCGCGAAGGCGGCAAGAGGAAGGTCACATAGGGAATGCGCGGGTCACCCCGCGCGATCTCAAGCGCCTGCCGTGCGATCCGGAGACCGAGGCCGAACCGGTCCGGGTGCAGCACGAGGCCGAAATCCCAGTCCTCGCCTTCCTTCTGGAAGCCGCCCCAGCCGACATAGTCCCCATCGGCGAGGATGGCCCAGTGGCCAAGGCCGTCGCGCTGCCAGCAGGCTTCTTTGGTGGCGACGAATTGCGCCACCGTATCGGCATCCCATGCGCCCGTGAGCAACGGCATGTGTTCCGCGACGCGCGGGTCGGACATATGGGCCTGGATCAGGCCGGGGTCGATCTGGGGCAGGCGGACAAAGCGGATGGTCGGGGGCATCGGGGCGGTCTCTTGGCGGTTGCTGCCGCAGGGAAAGCCGGTTTGGCGCCCCGGGGCAAGGCCGCGACGGGGGCTGTCACGGGGGAGTGATGCCCCGTGTGGCCGGTCCTTCGGGCGCCCCGGCTGCCGGGCCTGCGCCCTTCAGCGGCCCACCCGCCGGCCACGGCCCGTTTTCAGGTGTCGGCTGTCAGTTCCCCGGCACCAGCTTGCCGGGGTTCATGATGTTCTGAGGATCGAGCGCGCGCTTGATCGCGCCCATGACCTGCCAGCCCTGGCCGTGTTCCGCAGCCATGAAGGGCAGCTTGCCATAGCCCACGCCATGTTCCCCGGTGCAGGTGCCGCCCAGTTGCAGGGCGCGTTTCGCCATGCGCGCGGCTAGGTCCTTGGCGGTTTGCAATTCGGCGGGCTGGTCGGGGTCGACCAGCAGGATGGCGTGAAAGTTGCCGTCGCCGACATGGCCCAGGATCGGACCGGGAATGCCGCTGGTGGCGATGTCGGCCTGGGTGGCTTCGACGGCCTCGGCCAGGCGCGAGATCGGCACGCAGATGTCGGTGACGACGCCGCGCGCGCCGGGACGCGAGGCGAGGATGGCGTAATAGCCGTTGTGGCGCATGGACCAGAGCGCGCGGCGTTCCTCTTCGCGGCCCGACCAGCGGAAGGCGCTACCGCCGTGATCGGCCACGATCTCGGCAAAGCGTTCGGCGTCCTGTGCGGTGCTTTCGGGGCTGCCGTGGAATTCGACCATGAGATGCGGTGCCTCCGCCATGTCGGTCCCGGCATAGGCGTTGAAGGCGCGCGCTGTCTGGTCGCAGGCAAATTCGATCCGAGCCATCGGGATGCCCATCTGGATCGTCTCCATGACGCAGGCTGTGGCGGCCCCCATGTCGGGAAAGGCACAGATGCCGGCGCTGATCGCCTCTGGCACGCCGTGCAGCCGCAGGGTCAGTTCGGTGGCAAGACCCAGCGTGCCCTCGGACCCCACCATGAGCGCGGTGAGGTCATAGCCGGCGGCGGATTTGCGCGCACGGGTGCCGGTGCGGATCATGCGGCCATCGGCCAGAACCACCTCCATCCCCAGCACGTTGTCGCGCATGGAGCCATAGCGCACGGTGGTGGTGCCGGAGGCCCGCGTCATCGTCATGCCGCCGAGCGAGGCATTGGCGCCGGGATCGACCGGAAAGAAGAGGCCCGTGGCGCGCAGTTCCTCGTTCAGGGCCTCACGCGTGACGCCGGGCTGCACGGTCACGTCCATGTCGGCGGGGCGGATTTCCAGGACCTTGTTCATCAGGCGAAAATCGACGCTGACACCGCCTTGCAGGGCCTGCCCGTGGCCTTCGAGAGAAGTGCCCGCGCCCCAGCCGATCACGGGCACGCTTTCGCGGGCGCAGATCTCGACGATGCGGCGCACCTCTTCGCTGGTGCGCGGATAGGTGACGGCCTGGGGCGGCGTGTTGGGGAAATAGGATTCCGAGGCGCCATGCGCTTCGAGATCGGGCTTGGACAGGCTCACGCGTTCGCCTAGGAGGGTTGTCAGATCATCGATCGCCTGGGCGATGGGCATGGGGGACTCCGGAAAACTGCTCGGGTCACCTTAACCAGTGCCTGCGGCGCGGGAAAGTCACCGGATTGAGGGAGGCCGGATTGCCGAGCCTGCTGCAACAGCAAATGCACAGGATCCGCTCCGGCTTTGGCCGAGGCTGGGACATGTTGCGCCATCGCGGGCCGGGCCAGATCCAGTTCTGGTTCATCGCCTTGGGGCTGGGCGTGGCCTCTGGCCTGGCGGCGATCGCCTTTCGCTTCGCGATCGAGAGCCTGCAGACGCTGGTCTATGGCACACCGGACACGCAGACTCTGCATTCCTTTGCCGAAGGCCTGCCCTGGGTCTGGGTGCTGCTGATCCCGGTCTTCGGGGGCATCGTGGTGGGGATCATCCTGCATGTTGCCACGCCGGACGGGCGGGTGCGCGCCGTGGCCGACGTGATCGAGGGCGCGGCGCTGAACGACGGGCGGGTCGAGAAAAAGGCGGGCATCGCTTCGGCGCTGTGTTCCTGGATCACCCTGTCGACCGGGGGCAGCACGGGTCGGGAAGGGCCGGTCGTGCATATCGCGGCGATGTGCTCCAGCTGGGTCGCCAACACGCTGAAGGTGGACGGGATCACCGGACGCGACCTTTTGGGTTGCGCCGTGGCGGCGGCGGTTTCGGCCAGTTTCAACGCGCCCATTGCCGGGGCGCTTTTCGCGCTGGAGGTCATCCTGCGTCATTTCGCTTTGCACGCGTTCGCACCCATTGTTGTGGCCAGCGCGGCGGGCACGGTGATCAATCGGCTGGTCTATGGCGACGTGACCGAATTCGTGCTGCCGGGCACGACCACGGTGGAATTCTACCTCGAGCTTCCGGCCTTCTTCATCCTGGGCCTCGTCTGCGGTCTGGTGGCGGTCATCATGATGCAGTCGGTGTTCTTTGCCGATGACATGGAAACGCAACTGCAGAAGAAGCTGGGTCTTCCCTATTGGCTGCGCCCGGCAGTGGCGGGGTTGTTGCTGGGCGGGATCGCGATCTTTTTCCCGCATATCATCGGGGTCGGGTACGAGACGACGAGCCGCGCCCTGACCGGCGGTCTTTTGATGCACGAGGCACTGGTCTTTGCGGTGGTCAAGGTGGCCGCGGTCTCGATCACGATGGCGGGGCGCATGGGCGGGGGGATCTTTTCGCCCTCGCTGATGGTGGGGGCACTGACCGGGCTGACCTTCGGCCATATTGCGACCGGCATTTTCCCCGAGGTGTCCTCGGCCTTCACGCTTTATGCGCTGGCAGGGATGGGGGCGGTGGCGGCCGCCGTCCTTGGGGCGCCGATCTCGACCACGCTGATCGTCTTTGAGCTGACCGGGGACTGGCAGACGGGGCTGGCGGTCATGGTCTCGGTCTCGATGTCGACGGCAGTGGCGTCACGGCTGGTGGACCGGTCCTTCTTCCTGACACAGCTGGAACGGCGCAACGTGCAGCTGGCGGCGGGGCCGCAGGCCTACCTGCTGGCGATGTTCCGGGTTCAGGGCGTGATGCGCAAACCCACGGACGAGGGCGCGGCGGACGAGGCAACCTGCGCGCAGATGATCGAGGACGGGCTATACGTCCAGGCGGGGGCAACGCTGAAGACGGCCTTGCCGATGCTGGACCGCACCGGGGAACCCTTCCTGCCGGTGGTGACGATGGACGCGGGCGAGCCGGTTCTCCAGGGGGCGCTGTTCCACGTCGACGCGCTGAAGGCCTACAACCGGGCCTTGGCGGCCACGGCCGAGGAAGAGCACAGTTGAGGCGGCACCCCTACTTCTGGATGTAGCGCAGGCCGTCGTCGCCGATTTCCTGCCCGGTCAGGTCGGTGTAGCTGGCCCCGGCGGCCTGGGCCATGTCCCAGACCTCGGCAAAGGAGAGGCGCACCTCCGGCGGCACGGTGCAGCCGCGGGTCTGTTCGATCCAGTCGAATTGCGCATCGGCCATGCCGTGGCCGCGCGACCAGTCCCAGACGTAGATTCCGTACTGGGCCGTCTCGCCCGAACAGTCGAAGCCGAGCGTGAACCTGCGGATCGTGGCGACGGGGTAATCGGTCTGGAACATGCGCAACTCATCCTCCGACCGGGGCGCCTGGCCCGAGGCGGTCAGAGACTGTTGCACGGCGCGGGCGGCCATCAGTCGGTGCACGGGCCAGCCGCTGTCCTCTGACGGCGCGGCCTCTGCGGCGCGATCATAGGCCCGATAGGCAATGGTCAACGCCTGTGCGTGGTTTTCGGCGTCATGAAGGGCTTGCCAGAGGTCCAGCAGGGCCTGCGCATCGCCGGTGCTGGCGGCCAGGGTCAAGAGGCGCAGCAGTTCGTCCGGATCGGCAGGGGCGACACGTCCCGCGCGGATGTCCCCGGCCAGCCAGCCTGCAGCGCGGGGATCGCCCCCGGCGGCGGCCAGGCGGTATTCGACGGCGGCGGCCTCGTGGTCGGGGCTGTGCCCGTCCCCGTCCCGCAGCAGCAGACGCGCAGCATCCAGCCCCGCTACCGTGTCCCCGGCGCGCAGGGCGGCCCGGTACCATTCCAGCGCCTTGTCCAGGTCGCGGGCGGCGCCACGGCCATTTTCACGCGCGCGGCCCAGCCAGAACATTGCCTGGCCGTCCCCGGCCTCGGCGGCCTTGCGAAAGAGCGCGACGGCCCGTGCGTCGTCCTGTGGCAGGCCCTCGCCGTCCCAATGCAGGAAGGCGAGATTCGTCATGGCCATCGGCAGCCCGGCCTCTGCCGCGTCACGGAACAGGGTTATTGCGCGCTGCATGTCCTTTTCGACACCCCGGCCATCGGCATAGAGCGCGGCGAGATTGTTGATCGCCAAGGGAAACCCCGACTGGGCGGCGCGGTCGTAGAGGCGGGCGGCCTCTGCAAACTGGTCGTCCGAGGCGTCCAGCGCGCGGGCCAGCTGGTAGATGAGGCGCGGGTTGCCCGGTTCGGCGGCGAGGGCGGCGCGACAGGCGGGGATGGCGCGTTCCGCGTCCAGCTCCTCGAAGGGGACGCCCGGAAAGGCCGCGGGCAGGCCGCTGTCCAGGTTGCTGCCCGCAAGCCGGTGACAGGCCTCTTCCACGCCGGCAGTGGCGGGCAGGGCGGTTGCGGCCAGCGCCAGCGCGCTGACGGCGGCAAGGCAGAGGCGGTGTCCTGTCGAATCCATGTCGTCCTCGGGCTGTGTGCGGGCAATCCTAGCCAAGCCTCGGCAGAGGGAAAGGTCCGTGAATCCGGAACCTCCGGTCGGACAGCGCAAAGGCGGACCCCGAAGGGTCCGCCGTGCCGGCTGTCCTGGTATCGACTGGGCGGATCAGTCGATCTTGCCGAGGTTTCTCAGGACGCAGAGCTGCATGTCCTGGCCGCTGCGGCCCACGCAGGCGGTGACGGCATCGGCGAAGTTGTCATAGGTCTTGCCGTTCCTGCGTCCGCCGCCGTGGCCGTAGCGGTCGTCGCGGTCCCAACCGCCGCCCTTGTGGTTGTCCCTGTGGCCGTCATGCCGCCCGGCGTTCGGCGGCGCCACATAGCCCGGGTCACCGTTGACCAGGTAGTCGCCGTGGGCCCAGCCGGTCTTGCCGGAGGCATGGCGCAGGAGGATCCACTTGCCCTGGCGGCCAAGCTCGGTCACGCGGTCGCGCTGGTGCATGGTCATGACCACGGGGTAGTCGGTGCCGGGGCCGTTGCGGAGGTTCAGCCCTGCGTAGCCCGGTGCGTAGACATAGTAGGTCTGTCCGGCGTGGTCGCGGTCATGCCAGTGACCGTGGCCCTTGCCCGGACCCTTGCCATGTCCGGCGTCGACCTTGTGAGCGGAGAGGAACCGGCGGTGCGCATAGCCGACCTTGCCGCGATAGAAGACCTTGTACCACTTGCCGTCCTTGTCCAGCACCCGGAGCGCGTCGCCATGCGCCATCTTGTCGATGACGTGGTGCTTGCCCGACGGGCCGCTGCGCAGGTTGAGGTGGCCGTGGCGCGGCGCGTCGACCCAGTAGGGCTGCCCGCGGTCGTTGCCGCCATAATGGCCGCCATGACCGTGGCCGCGCGGGCGGTGATCGGACAGAAAGCGGCTGTGCGCCCAGCCGACGCGGCCGGAGACATGTCGGACCTTGACCCATTTGCCAGGAGCGCGCAGCAGTTCCACCTTGCTGGCGTGGGGCATCTTGCCGATCACCTGGTAGTGGGTCGAGGGGCCGGTGCGCAGGTTGAGAAAGCCGTCGCGAGGCGCATCGACCCAGAGGGTCGTGGCCGCCGCCGCGCTGGCGAAGAAAAGGGCCGAAAGAAATGTGAGCAATCTGAGCATGGGTTCGTCCTTTGTTGCCGGAAGCGATGACCCACACTTGGGCCATTTCGCTGCAATCAGGCAATTACGGGCGCTTGTTAGTAGATAGCATGCAATGATTTCAGAGGCTTCCGGCATTCTCCCCGATTTGCCGATTTCCGCTTATTCGACGTTTGGGGCACCCTGTGACCGTGGATTCCGGCTTGGCCCAGGGGCGGCGACTGGGCTATGCCGCATCGACCCCCCCTGTGTAGCCGAAAGATCCGCCCGTGTCCCGAAGCCCGCTTGTCCTGGTCGTCGGCCCTCCGCACAGCGGCACGACGATTCTCGATGCCGCGCTGGGCGTCTCGCCGCATGTGGTGGGTGTCGGCGAGGCGTTGCGTCTGACCGCCGGGGCCAACCCCGGGCATCTCGACGGCGGCGCATCGGAACGGATCTGTACCTGCGGGACGCGGGCAGGGGACTGCCCGTTGTGGTCCGGTGTCTTGCCGCACCTGGGATCGGGTGTCAGCGTTGCCTCGCATTTTCCGCTGGTCGCTGCCGCGGCGCGCGGATTGTCGCCCGAGGTGCGCCTTGTCCTCGACAGTTCACCGAACGCGCTGGACTATCTCGACGCGCTGGAGGCGTTTGACGTGCGGGTCCTGCAGATCACCCGCGATGTGCGATCCTGGGTGGCCTCGCGCCGGCGCCGCAAGGGGGACAACCTTGTTTCGGCCCATGTGACCTGGTTGCGCAACGTGGTCGGGATCGACTCGGCGCTGACCGACAGCGGTTTGCCGCGCTTCCGGCTGGGCTACGAAGAGCTGGCCCTGCGCCCGCGCGAGGTTCTGGGGATGATCTGCGACTGGCTGGGGGTGCCCTTTGACGAGCGGATGCTGACGCCCTTCGGCAATACCGGCAGCCATATCATCACCGGCAACAGCAGCATCCGGACGCGCCGTCTGGCGGCGTCGATCCGCTATGACGGCAGCTGGATGGTCTCGGATGATTATCCGCTGGCCTCGGCTGTGCTGTCGGCGCTTTGTATGCGCACCAACCGGCGGCTGGTCTATTCCAACGATCTGCTGAAACGGCGCACCTGATCCGATGAAAAAGGCCCCGTGCGCCGGTGCGCACGGGGCCGGAAATCTGCCGAAACGGCGTCTTCAGACGTGTTCGACCGTCACGCCGTCCTGACCGTAGAAGGCCAGGTGATCTTTGATCTGGGCGACGTCGCCCTTGGGCTCCTCGTAGGACCAGGCAGCGTTTTCATAGGTCTTCGACTTGGACACGATCGAGAAATAGCTGGCATCGCCCTTGTGCGGGCAATGCGTGCTGTGATCGGTCCGGTCGAGAAAGGCCATCGCGATGTCCGCGCGCGGGAAGTAGATGACCGGAGCATGGCCGTCCTCGTGCAGTTCCAGCGCATTGCCGGTTTCACCCAGCACGGCACCGCCAGCGCGGACAACCCAGGTGCCGGTGGCCGGCGTGATGGTGATGTTGCTCATGTCTTATCCCCCATGTCTTTTCCCCGCATCACAGACACGGGCTTTGTAACGTTGTCATGTCAGATGACAGAACATGCGTCCGAGAGCCACTGCCCCGTTGCCGCATCCAGGTGCGGGGTCAGCAGGTCTTGCACCCGCCGGTGGTAGTCGTTGAGCCAGTTTCGCTCATCCGCGGTGAGCAAGTTAGGGTCGATCAGCCGCCTGTCTATGGGCACCCAGGTGAGGGTTTCGAACTGCAGCATCTCTGCCACGGTCTGACCATAGAGCTTGGGCGCCATCTCCACCGCGATCAGGTTCTCGATCCGGATGCCATAGGCGCCTTCGCGGTAGAACCCCGGCTCGTTCGACAGGATCATGCCCGGTTCCAGCGGCACGGTGCCGGTGCGGGCGATGCGCTGCGGGCCTTCGTGGACAGACAGGTAGGCACCGACGCCGTGGCCGGTGCCGTGGCCGTAGTCCAGCCCCGCCTCCCAGAGCGCCACGCGGGCAAAGGGATCTATGTCGCGGCCCGCCAGCCCCTTGGGGAATCGCAGGCGAGAAACGGCAATCATGCCCTTGAGCACGCGGGTAAAGGCCTCTGTTTCCTCGGCACCGGGGTCGCCGATGGCGATGGTGCGGGTGATGTCGGTGGTGCCGTCGACATATTGCCCGCCACTGTCGACCAGCAGCAGCTCCCCGTCCTGCACCTTGCGGTCGGTGTTTTCGGTGACGCGGTAGTGTACGATGGCGCCATTGGGACCGGCGCCCGAGATCGTCTCGAAGGAAATGTCGCGTAGGGCATTGGTGGCGCGGCGTCCCTCTTCCAGCTTTTGCACGACGGCGATTTCGGTCAGGCTGCCCGGTGGTTGCAGGTCGAGCCAGGCCAGGAAACGCACCATCGCCAGCGCGTCGCGCAGGTGGGCGGCGCGGGTGCCTTCGAGCTCGGCGGCATTCTTGCGGGCCTTGGGCAACAGGCAGGGGTCCGGCGCCTCTTCCGGATCGTTCAACGCCTCGGCCACGGCGACGGGGCAGGTGGCGGGGTCGATCTGGACCTTGCCTTCGAGAGCCGCCAGATCGCCAAGGAAGTCGCCGGGTGCGCGCAGCGTCACCTTGTCGCCCAGGTGGTCGCCGAGGTCGGCTAGCTTGGCCGCATCCATGTAGAGCGTCACGCGCCCGTCACCGTGCAGCACGGCAAAGCCATGCGGGACCGGGTTGCGGGGGATGTCGCTGCCGCGGATGTTCAGCAGCCAGGCGATGCTGTCGGGCAGGGTGATGACGGCGGCCCCCGCGGTCAGGTCTTTGGCCAGGCGGGCGATCTTGTCCTCATGCGCCTCGCCGGCCAGTTCCAGCGGTTGGGCAAAGACCGCGCCCTGCGGCGGGTCGGGCTGGTCGGGCCAGATGGCATCGACGAGATTTCCGACCGGGGCCAGCGTCACATCGGGCAGCTTGGCCGACAGGGTGCGATGCTGCTCGACGCTCAGCAACCAGGGATCGAACCCCAACCTGCCCTTGGGCAGGGCCGCGCCGATCCAGTCGGCCAGCGAGGTCTCGGGCCAGTCGACCTTTTCGAAATCCGCAGCCACCTGGGCCTTGACCTGCACGCGATAACGGCTGTCGACAAAGACGGCGGCGCGGTCGCCCAGGGCCACGCACCAGCCCGCCGAACCGGTAAAGCCCGTCAGCCAGGCCAGGCGGTCGTCCCGAGGGGCGACGTATTCGCCCTGGTGGGCATCCGCACGCGGCACGAGAAAACCGTCTAGGCCTGCCTCGGCCAGCTTGTCGCGCAGGGCCGCAAGGCGGGGCGGCCCCTGGTCGGGCGAGGCCGTCTCGGTGAAGGTCTGGAACATGGGTGACTCCTTTGCGGCGCAGGTTAGCGGGCGCGGCGGCGGTGACAAGGGTCGGCGAATTGATCCGGTTCGGGCTTTTTCGCACCGCCCGCGCAATTCATGTGCTAAGTCGCTGAAAACACGACAGGGGGAAACGAGCAGTGCAGGACGACGCGGAAGCCCGGCGCATCTTTCAGGACATGCTGGATCGCTGTGGGGAGGCCATGCTGGCGGGGGACATGGCGGGTGTTCTGCGCTGGTTCACGATCCCCAACACGGTCGAAAGTTTCGAGGGGCGCCGGGTGCTGGGCACGGTGGAAGAAACCCGGGACCTGTTCCGTACTATCATGGCGCGCCAGCGAGAGCTGAGCATCACGCATATGATCCGCAAGGTCACCCATGCCGAGTTTCGCGATGCGGACACGATCCGGGCCACGCATGAGACACGCTACATCCATCACGGAACGGTCCTGTCCGAAGCGCCGCATGTCGGCCTGTCGATTCTGCACCGTTACCCGGACTGCTGGAAGGTCCACCATGCCCAGTTCACGGTCGCGGGACGAAACCCGTTGAATAGCGCGATCCAGCGGGTGCCCGGGTCGAGCGACGGTCCGATCAGCCGGCGCGTTTGATCCCGGCAAAACGGGCCCGTGCACGCGGGTCGCTGTCAAAGAGCGCGGCAAGCTGTTCGGTCATCGCGCCCGCCAGCTGTTCGACATCGGTGATGGTCACGGCGCGTTCGTAGTAGCGCGTCACGTCGTGGCCGATGCCGATGGCCAGCAATTCCACCTGGCGCTTGCGCTCGACCATCGCGATCACGTCGCGCAGGTGCTTTTCCAGGTAGTTGGCCGGGTTCACCGAAAGGGTCGAGTCGTCCACCGGCGCGCCGTCAGAAATCACCATCAGGATCTTGCGCGCCTCGGGACGGCCCGACATCCGGCGGTGCGCCCATTCCAGCGCCTCACCGTCGATGTTTTCCTTGAGCAGGCCCTCTTTCATCATCAGGCCAAGGTTGTCGCGGGTGCGCCGCCAGGGCGCATCGGCGTGCTTGTAGATGATGTGGCGCAGGTCGTTCAGGCGCCCGGGCTGCTGTTCACGCCCCGCGTTCAGCCAGTCCTCGCGCGCCAGCCCGCCTTTCCAGGCGCGGGTGGTAAAGCCCAGGATCTCGACCTTGACGCTGCAGCGTTCCAAGGTGCGGGCCAGGACGTCGGCGCAGATCGCCGCAATCGAGATAGGGCGCCCGCGCATCGAGCCGGAGTTGTCGAGCAGAAGCGTCACGACCGTGTCGCGGAACTCCATGTCCTTTTCGACCTTGAACGAGAGCGGCGTCGTCGGGTTGGCCACCACGCGGGCCAGCCGCCCGGCGTCGAGGATGCCTTCCTCGCGGTCGAATTCCCAGCTGCGGTTCTGCTGGGCCTGAAGCCGGCGCTGCAACTTGTTGGCCAGCCGCGACACTGCGCCCTTGAGCGGTTCAAGCTGCTGGTCGAGATAGGCGCGCAGGCGTTCCAGCTCGATCGGTTCGGCCAGTTCCTCGGCCGAGATTTCCTCGTCGTGGTCGGTGGAATAGACGCGATAATCCGGGTCCGCCTCCGAGATGGGCTGCGGGGCGGGCGGCTCCAGCGGGGCCTCTCCCTCGGGCATCTCGGCCTCTTCACCCAGCTCTTGGTCGGCCATGTCATCCATCGTGACCTGGGCCTGGCTGGGGTCCTGCGTCTCTTCCTGGGATTGTTCGGGCGAGGCTTCGGATTCTTCGCCGTCCTCGTCATCCTCGCCGGTCGAATCGGGTTCCTGCTGATCGTCCTGCTGGTCGTCGACGCCCTCTTCCTCGGACTGGTCGTCGAGGTCGGGGTCATCGCCCAGCTGGTCGCCATAGCCCAGGTCGGTGATCATCTGGCGGGCGAATTTGGCAAAGGCCGACTGGTCGGCCAGGGTATCGTCGAGCCGGTCCAGTGTCTCGCCGGCGTGATCCTCCATGAATCCGCGCCACAGTTCCATGACGTTGGCGGCGTCGGGCGGCAGGTCGCGGCCGGTGGCAAGATGGCGGATCAGGTAGTTGGCGGCCTGGGGCAGGGGCGCCTCGGCGGCCTCGCGGATCTGGCCGTAGCCGCGCCGCGTCGCCTCGGAGGCGATCTTGGCGTCGATGTTGCCGGCGGTACCGGGCATGTCGCGCGCGCCCATCGCCTCGCAGCGGGCGGTTTCCATCGCCTCGTACAGCTCACGCGCCATGTCGCCCTGCGGCAGGTAGCGCGCATGGGTGCCCGCGTCGTGGTAGCGGTGGTACAGCGCCAGAGCGTCCGCGGTGCCACGCGCCAGCATCACCTCGTCCCTCGTCATCCGGCGCGAGACCTGCGGCAGGCGCATCGCCTCGCCGGAGACACCGGCGGGATCGACAGAGTAGCTGACCGAAAGATCCGGGTCGTCGGCCATCACCTTGGTGGCTTCGGCGAGGGCCTTCTTGAACGGATCGGCGGGGTTGTCGCTGGGCTTGTTCATGGCGCTTGTTATCCGTCCTTTGGACGCCGCCCGCAAGGGGGCGCGGGCTTGGTCCGGGCGGCTTCGTGGGGTAGGATCGACGCATTCCCGTACCCATTTCCGACCCAAGAGGATTTCGATCATGCCGCGCTGGTTTCCTGCCCTAATGGTCTGCCTGTTGCCCGCCGCCGGGCGGGGCGATGTCACCTGTGCCGAAATGCAGGCTGCGCTGCATGTGCCGCCGCCCATCGACGCCGTTTCGGAGGACCCGGACGGCCCGCTTGGTTGCAGCCGCAAGGCGCTGGAGATGTTCGCGCTGAACACGGTGGCGGTGGCCGAGGCGGCGCCTGTGACGGATCTGTCGCAGCTGCACGGGGCCTGGCTGGGCGACCTGGTGCTGCCTTACCTGCTGGGCATCACCGTACCGGGGCAAGAGGTGCTTGTCTTTGCCCCGGGTGACGAGCCGGACACGGTCAGGGTGACGCAATACTGGATGCGGGCGCTGACCTTGCCACATTCGCCGCTCTGGTCCGATGAAGGGCAGTATGCGGGTGTGGCCGCCGAGGCCACGCTGGAACGTGACGACGATGGCCGGTTCAAGGTGGCCGGTTTCGGCGAGTCGCTGCGCTATGGGACGCTGCGCCTCGAGGATCCGCGCTCCTACGACCTGCTGGTGAAGGCGCAGCTCAACCATTTCGAACTGCCGTTTTCGCTGGGGCGGGCAGGGGATGTGCTGGTGCTGGACGGTGCGCTGCGCGATCCGACCACGCGCGATCCGGGTGGCTACAAACGCACCTATACCCGCATCGCGCCCGAGGCGGCAGAGCTGGCGCTGGCCACGGTTCTGACCTTCGAGTTGAGCCAGGCCCGCTACATGGATTGCCTCGCCCACCAGATCACCGAGGGACAGGGGCCCCTGTTCGACGCGCTCGGAGAGGGCGGCTTGCCATCGCTTGAGCATTTCGTGCGTGAGTCCGTGGGCGATGCGATGGTCACTGACCGGCAGAGCGGCCAGTTGCGAAGTGCCACGGACGAGGCCGAGCGCAAGCGGCTCCGGGAGGTCCTGCGCGCCTCCGCCGAGGCGCGGGTCGCCCAGTTCAGCGATCCTGACCGGCGCGCCTTCATCGCGCGGATGATGGAGGCCTCCGGCGGTTTCTGTCCTGATTTCTTCTGAACGGGGTCAGCTCAGCAGCAGGGCAGAGCAGGGCCGCATGGCCTGCCGTGCCGCCGCAGCGGCACGGCGCTTTCGGTCGGGGTCGGTGTGGAACGTCGCGATCTGCAGCAATTGTGCCTGCGCCATCTTGGCACGAATGCGCATGTCCAGGATCTGAGGTCCCGCCAGGCCCGAGCGGGGTGCGACCGTGTCGAGCAGCATTTCGAACATCGCGCGGCGGTCCTGTTCGGCCTCTGCGCCGCCACCGATCAGCCAGCGGTGTTCCATCTCTGCCGAGGCGCGGCCGAGACAGACGGCAAAGACCTGGGTTCTTTCCCGCGGCGCGTCAGTCAGTGCCGCCAGGGGCATGGCGAGGAGGGAGAGGAGGCCAAAGAGGCCGATAAAGGTTTTCAAAGAGACCATAATTTGAGATTCGTAGCAGGATTTGCGCTCAAAAATAAGGCGAAATGAAAACTTTTCGTGCCGACGTGGCGCGGGCGACCCGGGCCGGTCACGCACCCAGCGGTATCCGCCCGATCACCAGGCGATCACAGGCAGAGAGTTGTTGAGAGATCACGCCCAGGGCGATCCGGCTGCGGCGCGGATCGGTGCCGAACCGCGCGGTGTCGAGCAGCCCGCTGGCGGCGTGTTTCTGGGCGATGCGAAAGCTGATCAATTGCCGCTTGACCCGGTGCCGATCCGGCGCGTCATGCAACGCCGCCGCCAGCATTGCGGCAAAGAGATCGCGCCGCATGGCGGCAGCCTCGGTGTCGCCATGCATCAGCCAGGCATGTTCCAGAACGGCGGTATAGCGTGCCTGGCAAGCGGCCAGCGTCAGTGCCTCTTCCGAGGGGGAGGCGGTGTTCGCCGCGTGCAGCGCCGATCCGAAAGCCAGGAGAAGCGCCGCGAGATATGTTCGCAAACCGTTCATGCAGGGAACAGTAGCAAGCAGAGATTTAAGAAGAGTTTTCGACACCGCGCGTCACCGGCGCAACGGCGGTCTCAGGTGGAGAGGGTCTTGCGCCCGGTCAGAAGGTCGGCCAGTTCGGCCACATGCACGTCCAGCGCGCCCGCCACGGGAGAGCGGCCAACCCAAGCGCGCCATGTCACCGGTTTAGCCGCCTGGACACCCCATTGAACCTTGAACTCGCCGAAAGGAACGCAGAACGCGAGGGCCTATGCATTGGATGCGCGTCCGTAATCAGGTCTGGGTGCTTGCCGTTCCGCCCCCTCAACAGTGAAAGCGTGTCCGGTCGAAGGAAAAAGCCTTCGGTGCATCGCATTTCCCGAGCCGATAGGGGATCTTGCCGCTGGAAAGCTTGAAGGGGTCGCCGGGCAAATGGGCGACAACCGTGCGCGCCGTAAAAAGACGGGGCGAACAGGTGAAACCTCCGCCCGTTTCCCTTGTAACCGGATTATAGCTGTTGGATGGATGGCTCCAGCAAAGGGACGTCCCACCACCTTCGATTTTCCACATTTCCGGAACGACAACCGTATTGCCTGGATACCAAAGCCACGCTTTCCCGTCGCCGCGGATATAATTGACCTGAAATCCATGCGCGGCGGAAAAGCTGAGATAGGTGACATTGCCACGCGGGTAATCGGGATAGGTCAGCGGTCGGTCGCGCACGTCCGCAATCGATTCCGACAGCAGGCACCCTTGGGAACACATCCGGCGGCGAGGCATGCCAGAAGGGTGATGCACAGAAATCTCAGCATGACAGGGACACCCGAAGGAATTTGTTCTTATTCAGGATTTCTGTCTTGATCGGGGTGTTTTGGGGGCCGGACAAGAACGACAGGATCGACTCGTCCTTGGCTTTGCATCCCGAGATCCTGCTTGCCGCCGCTTCGAGGTCGACAAGGTTGATGGTCTTTGCCGAAGAGTCCCATCCGACCAGAGCATAGGCCTTTTCCGGTGCGACCGCGACGGAGTAGGTCACGCCGTTGATCTTGATGGGAGACCGGCTCGCCCAGATCTCGTTATTGGCTTTGCGGTTCTCCCGTGCCGTTTTCTTGGCGCTGACTTGCGGTTTTGCGACCGGTTCCGGCGATGTGGTTGCGGAATTGCAGGCGCCGAGCGCAAGGGCCGCGACGCAGGCCGCGGAGATCCGAATTCGGAAGGTCATGTAAGAGGGTTCCAATACTGACAAAACAGGGCGCCCCATCTGAATGGAGCGCCCTTCGTCTAAACGTGACGCTTAACAGCGTCAAACAGGATCTCGCCTATTATACCAGGCTGAGGCTGGCGGCGCTTTCCGGCAGTTCCTCGTCAAAGCAGCGCTGGTAGAACTCTGCCACGGTCTGGCGTTCCAGCTCGTCGCACTTGTTCAGGAAGGACACGCGGAAGGCATAGCCGACGTTGCGGAAGATCTCGGCGTTGGTGGCCCAGGCGATCACGGTCCGCGGGCTCATGACGGTCGACAACTCGCCGTTCATGAAGGCGCGACGGGTAAAGTCGGCCACGGTCACCATCTGGCGGATCGTCTTGCGGCCCTTCTCGGTGTTGTAGTGGGGCGCCTTGCTGAGGACGATGTTGGTTTCCGCGTCGATCGAGAGATAGTTCAGCGTCGCGACCAGCGACCAGCGGTCCATCTGGCCCTGGTTGATCTGCTGCGTGCCGTGATAGAGGCCTGTCGTATCGCCCAGGCCCACGGTGTTCGACGTCGCGAAGATGCGGAAATACTTGTGCGGGGTGATGACCTCGTTCTGGTCCAGAAGGGTCAGCTTGCCGTCGGTTTCCAGAACCCGCTGGATCACGAACATCACGTCCGCGCGGCCGGCGTCGTATTCGTCAAAGACGATGGCGGTGGGGTTGCGCAGGGCCCAGGGCAGGATGCCCTCCTGGAACTGCGTGACCTGCTTGCCGTCCACCAGCTTGATCGCGTCCTTGCCGATCAGGTCGATCCGGGAGATGTGGCTGTCGAGGTTCACGCGCACCGCTGGCCAGTTCAGCCGCGCTGCGACCTGTTCGATGTGAGTCGATTTGCCGGTGCCGTGGTAGCCCTGGATCATCACGCGGCGGTTGTTGCGAAAGCCCGCAAGGATCGCCAGCGTCGTGTCGGGGTCGAACTTGTAGGTGGAATCGAGGTCCGGCACACGGTCTGTTCGGTCGGGAAAACCGTGTACGATCATGTCCGTATCGATGCCAAAGACTTCACGGACAGAGATTTCCTCGGTCGGTTTCGCGTTGATATCGATCGTGCCGTCCGCCATTGTTCCCACGTCCCTCTGTCAAAGCTCGAATGCTTCGCGTTAGGTGCAACATATCTTCAGGAGTGGCAAGAGGAAGTGGTGAGACGATCCCTATGACCGCGCAGGATGAAATCGAGGCCCTGCTGGGCCAGGTGGCGGGGGGTGACCGTGGCGCCTTTCGCAGGCTCTACGCCGCGATGGCCCCGCGGCTTTACGGTCTCGCCCTGCGCATTCTGCGTGATGAAATGCTGGCGCAGGACATTCTCGAAGAGGTTTTCACCGGTGTGTGGAAGGACGCGGGCCAGTATCGTGGCGCGCTGGCGGCGCCCGAAACCTGGCTGGTGACGATCACCCGCGATGCGGCCATCGCGCGGCTGGGCGTGGAACGGGCGGCGGGCCGGATGGCCGGGCCGCTGGAGATCACGGAGCGTCTTTATGCCACGCGCCCGGAGACAGAGGACCTGGCCGGAATGCGGGAAGAGGCCCGCGCGCTGGAGGTCTGCCTGCGGGAACTGCCGCGCGCCCGGGCCGACATGTTGCGCCATGCCTATCTCTACGGTGCCACCTACGATGACCTGGCCAGGAGTGCGGGAACCTCGAAGACTGCGTTGCGCGCGGCGGTGCGGACCGACCTTGTCCAGGTGCGTGAGTGCCTGAGCCGATGAACGCCCAGCTGGACACCGGACTGCCCGGCGGTGCCGAGGCGGGTGCGGCCGAGTATTCGCTTGGGCTGATGCCCAAGACAGAGATAGCCGCCTTCGAGGCGCAACTGGCCGTCGACACGGACCTGCAGCAGGACGTGGCGGCCTGGACAGAGTATTTCGCCAGTTTCACCGACATCATCCCCGCCGAAACGCCACCGCCGCAGGTCTTGCGCCGGATCGAAGGCCAGGTCTTTGGCGCCGAGGATCGTCGCCCGGTGTGGCGCCAGGTACTGCCCTATCTCGTGGGGGCGGTCGCCGGGGCCGCGATTGCCTGGGTCGTGCTGACCTCCGGCCTGTTGGAGACGCCGGCGCCCACGCTGGGTGCGGATCTTGCCGGGGAGGAGGGGCTGGCATTGGACGCGCGGTTTGCGCCCGCGACAGGCGTTCTGACCGTGACCCTCCGGCAGGGCGATGCAGGTGAGGGGCGCGTGCTGGAGCTCTGGTTGCTGCCCGAGGATGGCGCGCCGGTGTCGCTGGCGCTGTTGCGTGGCGCCGAGACACTCGTCGCGGTCCCCCCGGCGCTGGCTGAGAGGATGGATGGGGCGCGTCTGGTGGTCTCTGAAGAGCAGCCCGGCGGATCGCCGGACGGCAGGCCCTCGGGCGATGCCCGGGCCGAAGGCGTCCTGGTCGGGCAATAGCAACGCGCCGGGCGCCCAGCCGGCACGCCAATTGGCCAGGCGGGGTTGCGTCCACGCAGGGCGGGGCCTAACGCTTTGCAGTAAATTCCTTTTGTATTGGAGAGTCGCGATGGTTCGCATGTTCAAATCCGCCCTGGTCACAACCGCCCTTGTTCTGGCCGGCGCACTGCCTGCTGCCGCGCAGCAAGGGCTGGTCGAAGTCCCGATCAACAACGCGTTTTCGGTCAATGAGCTGAACTGGGACAGCGCTCTCGGCAAAGTCGAGTTTGCCTGGGCGGTTCTGGATATCCGGGGTGTGACCTATGTCTGTGGAGCCAGCAGCGCCTCGACCAGCTTTGCCCATCGCAAGACCAAGACCGTCTTTCGCAAGGGCTGGGTCAAGGTCGGCAACACCAAGGTTCTGAAAGACCTGAGCTACTTCACCCGGGCGCCGCGCAACACCGACCTGGGCACGGTCAAGGCGCGCTGCAAGCCGCTACCGGGCAAAGCCGGCGCTGCCAATGACTTCCTGCTGGGGTTCGATCCGGTGCGCGTTCGGCTGTAAGCCCGCCTGCGGGGGCGAACCTATTAAAGGGCTTGGCACTTTTGCCTCGCCCGAAAGGGCGGCGGCGCCTATAACGGCGCCGTGACGCCCGCGAACCCAAGGAGAGATCCATGACCGGAGAGCTGTCCCCGATCGACAAGGCCAAGTTCGCCGCGGCGAAACAGGCGGCGTCCCTGGTGGAGTCGGGCATGCGGGTCGGGCTGGGCACGGGATCGACCGCGGCTTGGCTGGTGCGCTGCCTTGGGGAACTGGTGCGCGAGGAGGGGCTGCGCTTTCGCGGGGTGCCGACCTCGAGCCGGACGGCGGACCTGGCGCGCGACGTGGGGATCGAGGTGGTTTCGCTGGACGAGGCGCGCTGGCTGGACCTGACGATCGACGGTGCGGATGAGTTCGATGGTGATCTGAACCTGATCAAGGGCGGCGGCGGCGCGCTGTTGCAGGAAAAGATCGTGGCCACTGCCAGCGACCAGATGGTCGTCATCGCCGATGCCGCCAAAGAGGTGGAAAGGCTGGGAAATTTCCCGCTTCCGGTCGAGGTGATCCCCTTTGGCTGGCAGACGACGCAGGCGCTGATCGAGGAAACGTTGGTGTCGATGGATGTCATGGGACGCCAGACGACATTGCGGATGAACGGCGAACGGCCTTTCTTCACCGACGAGGGCAACCACATCCTGGACCTGCACCTGGGCCGGATCGGGAATGCCCGGCAACTGGCGATGGTCCTGAACCAGATCCCCGGCGTGGTGGAGAACGGGCTGTTCATCGACATCTGCGACAAGGTCATCATCGGCTATGGCGACGGGCGGGTGGAAACCCGCGACATCAACGCCGGGACGGTAAGCGAAAGCCAGCTGGATTTCGTCGAGGACGACAACATCTTTCGCGACATCTGACCCGGGTCTGACGGTCGGAAAGTGAACCGTTCAGTCTGTACGTTTTGTACAAAACGTAC